>JAZQTY010000123.1:0-3645 GCA_045631025.1 Eubacteriales bacterium | reverse complement strand
CCGTAGGGGACGGCACGCTTGCGTGGCTCGACAGTCCCGTTACAGCACGTAATTATTTTGTTGTCTAAATCAAGAAACTATAACGATATTTTCTTGATATAATATTTTACGATAATTTAATTGGGCTCGGGACGTCGAGGGCGCCGTCCCCTACGGATTTCGCAAAAACCCCAATCACTTACTCAAAACACTCCTGATATTTCGGATTTTTGCGAATTTCCTCAACAAAATTTTTCCTAAACGTCAGCAATTGCTTTTTCCAGAAATCGTCTCCGAACGGTGCGAGATCTCCTTTTTCTATCTTCGATAACGCCGAGACTAACGGCGCAGAATACCGATATTCGCCTTCATTGTAGATGCGCTCATATTCTTTGCAATGATCAAAGCCTTTATCGAAATAATTCAGTGCCTTTTCCATACTGCCGCCGTTGTCCATTTCATATAGAGCCAAAGTCAGATATAAAAAACCGATATCCCAATGCCAACTTCCGCATCTGCCGTCAATAAATACCGTTTCGTAAAGATCGATGACCGACAATAAAATCTGTCTTCCGTATTCGGAGGACGATACCGCAGGTCTCGTGGCTACGGCTTCGGAAACAGCAAGCTTGAGATTTGAAAGCAGAGCCATAATTCTTTCGCCTTGATACCTTGCTTTTTCTTCGCCTGAGGTTGCCAAGGGCATCAAGACCTCCTTGCAAACGACCAGAGCGTTCTGACCGCCGGCAAGTGCTTTTGCCTTTTCATATTCACCCATTCTGCAATAAAGCGGTGTTAACTGACGAATGGCAATTTCGCGATCTTGAGGCGACGTATCACATTTCAAAATCTTTTCAAAAACACGAACGGCTTCCTGCCAATAAACGTTTTGCGAGTTGTATTCAGTATCATCTTCTAAGATGCCGGATGAATCGGAAAAATATCCTTTGGCTCCGTATTTGTTCCAGCCCCACATAAGGAGTGCCTGCGAGAGCTTCAAAAGAATTTTTGGCTCGTTCGGAAATTCCTCCGAGGCGGCGCGAAGCATATTGACGCATTCCAAAACGTCATCCGATAAGCTTCCCTGATACATTGTAAATCCCTGCCTTGTAAGTATCCTCGTAGCATTTTCGAGAACGGTTTTGATTTTTTCTTCACGTTCATTGTTATAACCGAAAAGCTCGTCGATAGAAATATGAAAAAAGTTCGCAATCGACGGTATCATCTCCATATCGGGATAGCTTCTGCCCGACTCCCAGCGCGAAACAGCTTGCGCGCTCACGCCGAGAAATTCTGCGAGATTTTCCTGTGTGCGCCCGTCGCGGCATCGAAGTTCGCGTATTTTCGTTCCTAAATTAAGCTGCATAATTTTGCTCCCTTGAAAAAATATCACCGGTGTGACTATATTATATCATAGGTTTGGGAGATTTGCAATTATCAATTGTTTGTTTATGGTTCAACTGTTGGTTGAAAAAGCCCCGCGCGAGGCGGGGCGATAATTATTTGTTCTTTATAAAATCTGTGAACTTAAAAATAATCTCATTCGGAAAATCTATTCGCTTATATAAGGAAGACGTATCCGATGTATCAATTTTGTATCCGAAATGACTTATATCATCATATACGAAAACAGAAACATTATCCGCGTCCGCAAAAAGTGAGTTCCACAGATTAATATCTTCATCAAAACTCTGATTGTCAAATGTACTGTTGATAATCAACGTTTTTATGTTAGCAGCTGAAATATTTTTCATGGTATCGATTTTGTTATATGATGCCCAATAATAATCGCTTGCACTGTAATAGTAGTATCCCTTTGCCGAGGATTCCGTTGCGTTTTTTGCTGCGTCGGCATATGCGGTATACGTTGTTTTGTTTGCAGGATCGAGCTCGGCGTACTGATCGCACGCTATATCTGCAAGATGCCGCGCCGAGCTGTTAAAAAGTATCATACCGTCAATGCCGCCCGTATTTGCCGCGAGCTCCGTTGCGATCTGACCGCCGAGGCTGTGTCCGAATAAGTATATTTCCGTTGCACTTTGATTCTTCAAATACTCAATAGCGACTATGCAATCGGATAAATATTCTTCATTAATACCGTCACGCACGTCAAATTCGGAAGCATAATTCAGCGTTCTTTTGTCTATGCGAAGAGAACAGATGCCGTTCTCGGCAAGCCCGAGCGCGATATCTTCAAACGGAGTAAGTATTCCGAGCGTTTCATTGTAATCGCTCGATCCCGAACCGGCAATCATAAACACCGCGGGGTGAGAATCTCCGTCATTGATATATGTGTAGACGGCATTAAATTTATAACCGTCGTTTTCGAATACAAAGTACCTTTCAGTAACACCGTTACCGTGATCGATCTCGAATGTGTTCTTGAAATGCAAATTCCTTGTAAATGCGCATATTTTTAAGTTTCTGAATGAAACGGTTAAATCCGCAGTTATATTATCAAAATCTAGCTTTGCGGTATAGGTAACGATTTTGCTGTCGCTTGATGACCGTTTATCAGAAAAACTTTTCAAATTACCGCCTATTTTTGAAACGCTATCAAATAAATAAGCAAAATCTTTCTCGGATAGCAGGCTGATTAATTCGGCATCCGTGTACTCATATAGCTCGGCAGCCTTGTTTTGTTGCCATTTTGAAATTATAAAGTCGAATAATTCGTCATCGGTTGAGGGGTTGATCCCGACGGGAGCGAGAGTTGTCTCTTCCTGATGGGCAACCGAGGTAACAGGATCGGTTTCAATACCAAGAGGCGGCGTTTCCGAATTACACGCCGAAAGTAAAAAAACAGAAAGAATCAAGAGAATAAATATATTATTTATCTTCATTTACTTACCCCTCTTCCGTGTTGTAATATCCAAGCCAAAAACCGCAGATCTTTCCGCTGTAAAATACGAAAGTGATCTTCAAACCAAGCTTTGAAAATTTAACTTTGCTGTATATTTTATTTGGGTAACGCTCGTCAACGGTTATTTTATCAATTTCGATAAAGCTTCCGAGCGGGTCTAACGTGTCTTTGCGAACGGTTTTGTAGACGTCTTCGGGCATATATTCGGATAATTTTGGACTTATATATTGGTACAAAACAGCGTTTTCGCCCTTTAAAACAGCATCTGTACAGATTTTTACGATTTCAATCTCACCCGCGGCAGCTTGAGAGGATTGTGACAATTCTTCGGTAAATATATTCTTACCGGATTCCAAGGCAAACAGAGCATCATTCAAGAGATGGATTTCACGAATGCGGGAATCAATTGACGCGTATATTTCAGCGCGTTTTGAAAGAACTGCTTTTTTCAGATCCGATTCCTCGGATTGCAATTCGGAGATCGATTTTACTGACAACCCCAATGTACGAAGTACCAAAACGTTTTTTATTTGCGATAATTGTTCTTGGGTATATTGTCTTCGTGACGAAAGACCTGAAGTCGTGCTTTCTATTATCCCCTTTTCCTCATAAAAACGAAGTGTTCGCGATGTTGTTCCGAGCATTTTGCAAACTTCGGTAATGTCGTAAAGTGATTTTTGCATACCGTCACCCCCTATATATTATATCATACCACTTGACGTTGCGTCAATGTCAAGTGGATTTTTATTATTTTTTAGAGAAAATGTGGTGCTGATCTATAAGTGAAGGAGCGAAATCCTCCC
>JAZQTY010000122.1:0-3367 GCA_045631025.1 Eubacteriales bacterium | reverse complement strand
GTCTGCCGCGCATATTAAGGCTCGCACAGACGCCGAGAGCGGCTACTACGGGAAGAAGAAAGCGAAGCGTCGAGCCGCTTTCGTTGCAGTTAAGGCTTATATCGGTTTTGGGCGTGCCTATGGGCTCGACGTAAAAATACGGCTTCTCGTATTTAATGCAAGCGCCCATAGCGCAAAGGCACTCTGCCGTCGCCTCAATGTCCTTGTTCGTTCTGTCGCATCGGATAACCGTCGGCTTGTCCGCAAACGCGGCGCATATAAGTATTCTGTGCGCAGCCGATTTTGAGGATATCGCACGTATTCTTCCGCGTGTCGGAGAGGGGGGTATCCTTACGTTCATTTTGAAAGTCCTTTCGCAATAAAATCGGAAAGCTCCGAAAGAGTCATGGTGACGAGTCGGGAGTCGCCTATCGAATAGGGAACGACGAGCATTATTTTGTCTCCCTGGCGCTTTTTATCCGCAGTTGCCGCCGCAAATAGCTCGTCCGCACCAAACGGACACTCCGTCGGAAGCTTCTCGCGACGCAGAGCGCAAATAAGGGCATCGAGGTCGGCTTCCGGGCAAACGCCGTTTTTAACTGCCGCTCTCATAACGGTTACCATGCCGATAGCAACGGCGCTGCCGTGAGAGATACCGAAATCGGAGCAAGCCTCGATTGCGTGTCCTACGGTATGACCGAGGTTTAGGAGCTGTCGCTTACCGCTGTCAAATTCATCCTCCTCGACTACGTCGCGCTTGTTGCGCACGCAATCGGCGATAACGCTCTCAAGTTGGGGGCGAATGCCCGATGACAGACGCTCAAAAAACGCCTTGTCGTTTATAACGCCGTATTTTATTACCTCGGCGCAGCCGTCGGCAAAAATGCTTTCCGTTAGCGTGTCGAGCGTCGTATAGTCGCATATTACGAGAGATGGCTGGTGAAACGCGCCCGCAAGATTTTTACCCGCAACCAAGTCAACGCCCGTTTTACCGCCTACTGACGAATCAACTGCAGCCAAAAGTGTTGTCGGTATCTGAATAAATTTTATTCCGCGAAGATAAACTGCCGCGGCAAAGCCGCACATATCGCCCACTACACCGCCTCCGAGGGCTACCATGCAGTCGGAGCGCGTGAGTCTGTGCTCTGCAAGAAATTCCAAAAGATTTATAAGCGTCGTCGTGCTTTTCGAGGCTTCACCGTGGGGGAAAACGAAGCTTATTACCTCGAAGCCTGCGTCACTTAAGGATTTTTCGGCTCTGTCAAGATAAAGCGAGGCTACGGTGTCGTCCGTGACGATACACGTCTTGCAGGGGCGTATCACTCTTGCCGAAAGCTCTCCGCACTTATCAAGAAGCTCCGTGCCTATTATTACGTCGTAAGGTGTTGATGCGTTTATTTTTACGGTAGTCATAATTTTTCTCCAATTATTCGTTTATCCGTCAACCTGTTCCTTTGCAATGCCGTCCGCCTTAACGTCAAGTCCTTGGGCGCGAAGCCAAGAGGAAAGATTTTCAATTTGATTGTCGGACGTATAGCGTTCTCCTTTAAACAAAATAAGCGCTACGGGTGATTTACCGTGCGCTTCATCTATGGTCATAAAAAATCATAAAATAAAATTTCGCATCACAAAACACCCTTATTTCTTACTTGCGGTAAAGTAATAAAGGAAGTTAAACTTGCCTGCGAATACCTTATTCATGCTTTTTCTCCATTCTCAAGAATTTAAGTTAAGTTTATCACTAACTTTGATATTTGTCAAGGCTTTTTTACAAAAAAATCAAATAAAAACGCCTTTGTCACGTCATATGACAAAGGCGTTTGATTTTTTAAGGCTCGTCGTCCGTTTTTACGTCCTCGGAAGCGGTTTCTTCGCTTTCAATATCCTTTGATTCCTCGGTCGATTCATCGGCTTTTGGAGCATCGTCGTACTCTGCGTTTTCGGACGCGTCGATTTCTTCGATTTCTTCGATTTCTTCGCTCTCGTCCTCTGCGGTGTCGCTTGCCGTGTCGTCGGAAGCGTTATCGGCAGGTGAGTCGTCGGACTTGCGACTCTTTTTCTTTGCGTCCTCTTCAGCCGCCTTTTTCGCTTCTTCCTCGCGAATACGGCGCTCCTCCTCCTGCTTTCTGCGGCGCTCCTCGTTTTCCTCGCGACTCTTGCGCTGCTTTGCCGCGGTCATTTCCTCAAGCTCCTCGAAGGTGGGATTTCCTTCCATCGCCGCCTTGAACTGCTCGCCGTCCATTATCTCGTTCTTTACGAGAAATTCCGCGATAAAGTGGAGCTTATCAATATTATCGTTGAGTATTTGCTTTGCTCTGTCGTAAGCCTCGGTGATAATTGCGTGTATTTCTGCGTCTATCTTTGCCGCCGTTTCGTCGGAATAATCCTGTGAGCTTGCAAAGTCACGGCCGAGGAATACCTCACCGTGGTCAGAGCCGAATGCGCGAAGTCCGAGAACGGAGCTCATACCGAGCTGGGTTACCATCTTCTTGGCAATATCCGTTGCGCGCTGAATGTCGTTTGAAGCGCCGCCCGAAACGTCTCCGAAGATTATCTCCTCTGCGGCTCTGCCGCCGAGAAGCATGGATATCTTTTCCTTGAGCTCGTTCTTGTATACGCTGTATTTGTCCTCCGTGGGGGGATTGAGCGTGTATCCGAGTGCGTTTCCGCTGGGGATAATGGATATCTGCTGAACGGGGTCCATAGTAGGCAGAACGTGTGCGATTATCGCGTGACCTGCCTCGTGGTAAGCCGTGTTCTTCTTTTCTCTTTCCTTCATAGCGCGGGACTTCTTCTTCGGACCTGCAATAACCTTGATGAAGGCGTCCTCAATATCGTCCATACCGATAAGTGACTTACCTCTGCGAGCTGCCAAAAGAGCCGCCTCATTGAGAAGATTTGCAAGATCTGCGCCTGTAAATCCTGCGGTTGTCTTTGCGACTGCCGCGAGGTTGACCGACTCCTCCATGGGCTTATTCTTTGCGTGGACCTTCAGGATAGCCTCACGTCCGTTTATATCGGGATAGTTTACTGTTACCTGTCTGTCAAAGCGTCCGGGACGGAGAAGAGCGGGGTCAAGGATATCGGGGCGGTTGGTTGCCGCGATAACTATTATACCGTCGTGCGAGCCGAAGCCGTCCATTTCAACGAGAAGCTGGTTGAGCGTTTGCTCGCGCTCGTCATGTCCGCCGCCGAGACCTGCGCCTCTGTGACGTCCGACCGCGTCGATTTCGTCTATAAATATTATGGAAGCGGGGTGCTTTCTTGCGTTTTCAAAGAGGTCACGAACGCGGGACGCGCCTACGCCGACGTACATTTCAACGAAGTCAGAGCCCGAGATCGAGATCCGTAGCACGCCCGCTTCTCCCGCAACTGCCTTTGCGAGCAG
>JAZQTY010000121.1:0-12741 GCA_045631025.1 Eubacteriales bacterium | reverse complement strand
CGTGATTTTGATGCTCTTCAACACTCAAAATTTGCATCGCAGAAGACAAAGAAAAAGGCGACTCTCAACAGAGAGCCGCCTTGCTTTACATAGTCATATTAAAATCAGTATTTGTATCAGTAATAGCTTCCTTAAAAAAGTCAATTAACAAATCCATTACTCCTCTGGCAGCATAGATCGTTGCTGCCATAAGTTCGTCTGTATCAATTTCCGAAAAGTTGATATCGTATCCATACTCGCGAATTAGTTGTGTGAAAAAGATACGCTCTACACGTCCGTTCCCTTCACGGAATGGGTGAATATGATTGATATCATTATATAGTTCGGCAATACGGTATGCAAACTCATCAAATGTCAAATTTTCAAGATAACCATTTGGGATCTTGTTAAAACAAGCGATAGCCACACTTTCAATTTGTTTGAGATCCGTAAAACTTGTTCTTTTTTTCGAGATATTTACAGTTCTTATTTGCCCAGCCCAATCGTAAAGATCACAGAATAAAAATTCATGAATCTTTTTATAGTGTTCAAAATCAAAATTTCCTTCAACGGGTGCATCATCAAGCATTGCGGTTTTTGCGAAAGTAATGTTTGCCTCAATTTCCGAAAGTTTATTTTCATCTCGGATATCAAATTTATTTATAAGGCAAGTTGTACCTTCATAGCAATTATCTGACGATGGATTCAAGCTATACTTCATGAATGCTCCTCGGTTGCCATAACCAGTTTCAGATATTCTTCAAAGGTGATTTCTTTGCGCAAAAGCCTTTGACAAAGCTCTTTGCAAGAGTCCGATACCTTTAGTCCTTCCATATTAATGGATGCCTCGGCATTGGCTATTGCTTTTAGAATCGCAGTATTACTCATAAGAAGCTACCTCCTATTGAAATCTAAACTTATTATACCATAAACTCCTTGATAATTCAATAGAATTTTTTGATAAAACTGATGCTCTTTTGACGCTCGTGATGCTTTTTTGATGCTGTACCAGACGGAATTATTGTCACTCGTTGGAAAGAATGACACAATGATGCTCCCGTGTCCATAAAAAATCCACCTGAAAATCCGTCAAAAAATGCATTCCAGACAGAAAAACACGCAAAAGCACCAGATAAAAGAAAAACCGAAGCCATTTGGCTTCGGTTATGGCAGGGGCAGGAGGATTCGAACCCGCGACCCACGGTTTTGGAGTGGATCGAAGTGCTTGAAATACCTTGATTTTTCTCGCTCTTTGACCGTTTTTGCTCTCATTTTCGGCAGTTTTAAACTGCCGATTTTTCTTTTGGTGCTCTATTGATGCTATGAAAAATTCTCGCCTTTTATTGATTTATGCTCCACGGAATCACATTGATCATTTCTGAAGGTAACATCGGCAAAGTATCAATATTTATTGTTATTAAAAGTTATTAACTTTATCTTCTTGTTTTCCGACTTTACGGTAAAATCCTTGCCGAGTACGCCTTGGGTTACTTTTATGCCATAATCAAATCCGTTCATTTTGAATGTAATATCTCTATTTTGCGCCTCTGCTTTTTCTATATAGCTTAACGATGTTTTAGAGTTATTTTTATTTGCAAATTTATCTTCCTCATTCTTTTTTCCAAACACATTTTCGGTATCATATACGGGAACGAGAGCTAAGTCCTCAAAATCCGCTGATATTTCTATGAAGGTCTCATTAAGAAGCACTACAAGCGTTCCCTTGTCTGAAATCAGCTTTATTTTGGCAACGTTGTTTGAAACCTCTTCATAAATCATATCATCCCATATAATGTTTTTACCGTTTTCTGTAAAGTAAATTCCGGCGGTAATGCGTTTGCTTGGATTTGAATATATTGCTCCGTCCATTACAGGAAGATTTCTGAATTCGCAAGCATGTGTATCGCACCTTTTATCAATATAATGCTCACGGTACAGTTCGTCAAAAAGATACATATCTCTCAATCTGACAACACCGTTATCCATTATCAAATTGATCCTATAGGCACGGCTGCAATACCAGATCGTGCTCAAATCAGGGCGTTTCCATGCCCCCATTGAAACCACTGTTGCAGGCGGTGTCATATCAAAATTTTCCTTGTACCATCTTCCGCTTTCTCCTAAGGTCATCACACAAGCCTTACCCTCGTCAGCCATTTTCGCTATAAAAGGAAGCTGATATTCAAGACCTGCTTTCATTTTATCCCATCCAAAGCTGTTTTCCTGACCTGCTTGCGTGTATTGAAAGCAAAGCCCGTGTGAATGAGTAAACAACGCGTCCATAAACCAATCTGTCCAATCGCTAAACCGCGCAAGCTGTGCAGGCTCTAACGTGGGGCAATACGGATAACCGTAACCAAACACCTGATAGTCGTATGCTAAAACGGGGTCCGAGCCCAACATACGAAAAACAGGTATGTTTATCTGATTTTCCTTTGTAGATGCGGGACAAAACATATTATTTACGCTTGGATAGTACGCCTGATTATAGTATCCGCCTTGCATTGTATATCCGTCCGTTCCCACTTGGTCGCGGCAATTACACGATGCGCTTATATGATATTTATCATCAAGATATTTCAACGATACCGCATCTATATGCCAGCTTCCGACAGAGTCGGGATATTTTCCAAAACGTTCTCTGAAACGTTCCATAGCAACGTCAATAAGCTTAAACCTTTGATACGGCTCATATCCTATAAGAAAACCGACGTCGTTATACCAATCCCAAGGGTATCTCCCCTTCCATTCAAGACCTGCCGCCTCGACCTGCGGCTGTACGATCTCCAACCACAAGCCTATTTCGCAAAAGGTAGCGGCATCGTCAATAAGCTCGTCAAAGGATGGGTCTGTGAGTGTATCGTATTGAAGCAAAAACGTTCCTCTAAGGTTGTTTTTGCGCAGGAGCCTTATCTGCTCCCTCATTGGCAACTGCATATCTATGTTTCTACCCGGACGGGGCTCGACAGCTCTGATAAAATTGATTATGTTAATTATATTCTTCATATGTCATTTACCTTCTTAGGATACGGTTTAGTAAGGCAACGCCTTTTCAGAAAGTATTATCAGCGGTGCTGTCGCCCAAGGGTGAAACAGGCTCGTATTCCATTTCTGATCTTTGCCCCACGCCTCAAAGGTGGTGGTTGCGCCCTCGGATAGCATATTCAGCCAGCAATCAGGATCGGCTATCAGTTGCTTTGCAAGCTCATACTCCCCATGATTTTTCAAAGCGGCAAGCGTAAAATACGCCATATAAACACCCATTGAGGAGAGTCTCTTGCTTTTAATAAATTCGATTATATTCTTGTAATATTCGTCAGTACCGATATTAAATAATAACGGCAGTACGTTTGAGTGTATCGACGAGTGGGTATGCTCGGGCGTATCACAGAAAAGTCCTGTTTCTTCGCTGTAAAAAGCACTTATGTAAGCCTTTATTGCCTTATCGGTCTTTCCTGTTTTTTTCTTGCCGAGTATAACGTATATTTCATCGACTGACTGTAAAAAGCCGCACCAAAACGCATTGATCACATTGTGTAATCCTTCTCCTATCGGTCGAGTAAGCGGGAAGTCGTAGCCGTCACGTAGATTTTTGGGCCAATCCACCATATTCCACTTGTCAAGTAGGTTGTCAATAAGACAGTCCGTACGCTCATATTGTGAGAAATATTTGTACATATCGGTCACATATGGCTCTGCATATCTAAGAAAATCTATATCTCCGTCAGTTTTATATACCCACAGAACTTGTGCGGGAAATTGCAACGAGTAGTCAGCGATTTCCTGCATGAGAGACGAAGTGGACACCGCCATCATCCCGGGACAAACAAAGCAAGAATTACAGAAATCCTTAATCGCCTTTTTCATCATATCGGTATCACCTGTAAGTATCGCGTGAGCGCGCGCGGCGATAGAGACGTCTCCAAGATACTGCCCTTTTTCTCTGGTAGGACAGTCAACAAAATTTTCCTGCATGCCGTACTTTACAGTGTCGGTACAAAGCTTTACAATAGCGGAAAGCTCTGAGGTGTCAGTGTCAAACCGCGCTTTGGACTCAAACGGATAGTGACGGACAAGCATTGTAATATTCGACACATCTACGCCTTGTGGTAAAATGATCTCCGCATATCTGAAAGCCTTATAATCAAACGAGTTCAGCGTGTCCTCTTCACCCGATAAGATCCATTTTTCCTCATATATACAGTTGCAACGCATATCATATCTGACAGAACCGTCGTCATTCAATTCCTCGCCATAACGAAGTGTGACGGTATCTCCCTTAGCGCCTTTGGCATTTGCGCGCAGGTAACCAACCATTTCCTGACCAAAATCAAGCCACACTGTATTACCTTTTTCAAGGCATGTCTTTGGTTCGACGGAATAAAGCTGCAATTGCTTGGTCTGCTGTTTTACGAGAGTGTAATCGGCATTTTTAAAAATCTGAGCATTTTCCCAATCGCTGTCATCAAAATCTTTCAAAAAGAAGAAAGCCTCATCCGCACCACTGTCGTAGACCTCCATAAACTGTGTCTCATATCCGATCTTACCGCACCTGCTGTATCCCGTATGCTCGTGACATTTCCATGACGCATCACTTATCAAGACCTGCTCACCGTCGACAGACATATCGACCCATAGCATCTGACGGCGGTCACCCGATACCCACACTCGGTTGATAAGTCCTTGGTAATAGGTGTGAACAGCGATCGCGTTTTCGCCCGAGCAAAGATACTCGGAAACATCTATGACGTTATAGTTGTAACAATTGGGATACGACGCGGCAGGGCCCATAGTTACAAATTTCCCGTTTATATAGAGCTTATAGTAATCGTCCGCCGTTATTTTGAGCATGGCGTTTTTTGTTTTGTCTATATTAAATTTCTTGCGAAAAAGAATATGTCTGTTAAGATACCTATTATCTTTTTCGTCAAGCTCTTTATTTTCACATTCCTTGTGAAAAACGTTTATCGGTTGCACCGCGGAAAAATCCTTGTGGCATATAAACTCAGCCTTCATAGGAGCACCTCGCTTGTTTTAATTACAGTATATTTTAGCATTTTTCAAAAAGCATGTCAATATCAATTGGCTAAAAAGTAGTGAATTGTTAGCCATTGGGTGTGGTTTGTGCATTGAATATGATTTTTCAATATGATAAAATAAAAGCGAAACACACTTACCATTCGGAGGTAAATAAACACTGACATGTGGACGACCGAGATAGAAAACGGAATAAAGATAAGAGATGTAGTAATAGAAACCCCAAAGGGCGGCAAGGACGTAAAAATTGTCCAACTCACCGATCTGCATATAGCTTGGATGAACGACGCGGACATGGCAGACAGCACGCTTTGCCAGACTTACGAGCAAAGAAAATGGGCGCATATTTATGAGAGTAGAACCGACCATCTTGATTTGACAAAACGGTTTCTTGAGCATTTCAAGGACGCGGACAAGATAGTCATAACGGGTGATATTTACGACTTTTTGACGAGCGAGACTACCATTCAGGCAAACAAGTGTATTTTTTCAGCCTACGGCAATGTAATAGCGTGTCTTGGAAATCACGAGATCGCCACGAAGATGGGTGACGAGCATGATTATAGCAAAGAGGATTGGCAGGCTCTTGCTATAAAGAGGATAGCATCATTTGATAAATACTGGAACACGCGCGTAGCTTATCGCGGTAATGAAAGCATCTATTACTCGTCCGAGGTCATTGAAAATAAGGTTATGCTTATACAGATGGATAACGCAACCACGGGAGAATTTTGGGATCGTCAGATAGAACCGTTCAAGACCGATCTGGCACGCGCGAGAGAAGAAGGATATGCCGTTCTGCTTTTCTACCATATCCCCATAGCGACGGGAAACCCCAAGTACAAGTATACCGAGACGCTTGACCGAGGCGACGTTGCGCATAAGAACTTTTACGATTCTTACAGTGATACAGTATCAGATCATTCTACGGGCGCGTCAAAGGAAATCTACGAGCTTATAGTCAGCAACGGCGATGTGATCAAGGGAGCATTTTGCGGACATCTTCATAGCGATTTTTATATGGAGATAAACGCAACGACAAAAAACGGCACACCTACAGTAATTCCGCAATACGTTCTAAAAGGCTCTATTTACGACAAAGGAAACGCGGTGAGAATTACCGTTAAATAACTGCGAGTTGCTTTGTGCGACATATACAAATAGACGATTGCAGATTTGTGCAAACCGAAAGCGAAAATATTTTTTGTGTTGAATAGTTCGGAAATAGTGGTGATGTGTGTGTTGAATATGACTTTTTGATATTGTATAATAATGTAGACAATATGCTAAAATCACCCGAAGTTTCCCTTAGAATAATTAGACAAATGCCAAATATTATTATGAGGAGTGATAAACGAAAGCACAACAAACTTTCAATACCCTTTCGGCTTTGGTGTTGAATAGTGAGGACTTTACAAAACCGAGAAAATTATATTTTAGGAGGAATTTTTAAAAATGAGAAAGAAAATTTTATCTTTGGCATTGGCGTGTCTTATGATAATGACCGCTTTTGCTACAATGGTTTCTGCGGAAACCACAGCTCCGTTTACCGTTACGGGAAACGACGAAGGCGAGACGTCAGTTGATTGCCCGTCTTGGACTAAGGCGCTTGAAAAGGTTTATGAATACGGCGGTGGAACTATCAATATGAACACGGATTACGGTGATAAAAGTACCGCCAAAGCTCCCGAAGCTAATCCTAAAACCTCAAACGAACGCGTCACTATAGTAGTTAACGGAAATAACCATAAATTTGAATGGAAGGGTACAGGAACCAGCTCTAGTGCCACCGCAAGAAACTCTGCCATTTTGAATTTCAATTATAACGACGATGTGACTTTTAACAACGTAGTGTTTTACGCAAACTACGTGCGTCTTGCAAACGTAAACAGAGGAACAACTCTAACCTTTAAAAATTGCAATTTTGACGGTGATAATTGCAAAGAGCAGTACGGATATATTTTGATGACGGATGATTTTGCGGGAGACAACGTAACAACAACCGTCAAAATTGAAGGCGGTACTTATAATTTCCGTTCAGGCGGTAGCGGAATAAGTGCCGGAAGTAAGTACGAAAATCTTCTCGACGTTGAGTTGAAGAATTGCACGCTTACCTCAACTGGAGGACTTACGTACAGAGCCGCAAACGTAACAGCTGAGAATATAAAATTCAATTATAATTACTCAAATGCAATTCAAAGAGTTTTTCGCTCTCATAAGAGTGGCACGATAAAACTGCTTGGAAGCGAAACATATATAAAGGAAAACAATAAGAGTATATTCGACGTAAGTGAAACAAATCAAACCTCATCAGTTAACGTTTATATAGACAAGGGGGTCGAGCTCCAAGGAGCAAGCTTGGTTGCTTTAAACGGAAATGGCAGTAGTCTGAACATATACACTCAAGAGGCAAGCTTCTTTACAAAAACCACCGACAGCTCCGTAGTTACGTACACCGCACCCACAATGATAGGCGGTGCGTCCATAAGGATTGACGAGCAAAACAGCGGATTGAGATTCAGTGCTACTTTTGACAAAGAGGCTACAGGCGCTCAATCGTACGGTATGATACTTACCAAGGCAGCTAACCTTACCGGTGGCGTTGAGTTTACCCACGCTCTCGGTAACAAGTGCGTAGATCAGCCGGCGACAAACGGAATTGACGGAACCAGATACAACGTCGCTATCTGCGGTATTGAAGCTGACAATTATGCCACAAAATATGCGGCAAGAGCGTATGCTACTTATCTCTATTCCGGCAATGCTAACGTAACCGTAACGGTGTACTCTGATTTTGATGCTACCGATTCTACGGCAGAGGGCAAGGGCAACGTTCGCTCTATTCAGGACGTGGCAGACGCGGCTCTTAACGACACTAAGACTGAAATTACAGAAACCGGCGACGGCTTCTTCTACGAGCATAAGATCGCCGACGGAGTATACAGCCGATACACCAAGGAGCAGTACGAAGCTATCAAGACGTACGCTTCTTCCAACTGATGTCAAGGAGGATTAAATGATGAAAAAGTTTTATAATGCTCCAGAAGCAGAGATTCTCTATGTGAATAGCTCTGATTGTATTGCGACGTCCGGTGAAAAGCCCGTAGGTGATGGACTCGGCGTTATGAACGACGATATTGTCAGCGCGTCATTGCTTGGCTAATAGGCAAGTAGGAGATATAAATGAAAAAGAAGAAAGTATTATCCTTTGCTCTCGCTTTTCTTATGCTTGCTTCCTCACTGTCTTTGGTAATTCCTGCAGTGGCTGCAACCAATGCTTTCTCCGTTGAAAACAAAAGCGGAGAAGCGGTCGGAAGCTACGCGACTTACAGTGAAGCACTTGAGGCGGTTTATTCTGCCGGAGGCGGCACTATCAATATGCTCGCTGACTACACCGTTACAGAAAGCTACTATACCGATACAGATACCGAAACACGGACAGATATAGTTATTAACGGTAATAACAAAACCCTTAAAGGGGGACATCAGCCATTTACGTTTAACGGCGGCGATAATATTACTGTAAACGATCTCAAGGTTGAAATGTCAGGCTCTAAGCGTATTGCTGAATTTTACGGCGGTACGACCTTGACCTTCAACAACGTTAATTTTACCAGCAGTGTTGCCGCTGATGACAATATAGGTCACTTCCGTACTCCTACTGTCGGAAGTAATACTAACTCGGCTGTAAATACCCTTAATTTCAATGACTGTTCTATAACGCTCACGGGAAAAGGAACGGTGATCGGTATTAAGCAGGGCGGTGATGTTGTTGACGTTAATATGGACGGTTGTACTGTGACAGGTAATACTCCGTCGGATGCTCAACACGGCGGATTTATTTACGGTGCGAGAAACATTACTCTTAACGATACGAACGTTAACGTTGAGGACAGAGCTTTCTGGGATCTTCGCGGAGGAAATACCGTTCGTATAACGGGAGACTCTACTGTTCGAGTCAGAAAATGGGCTAAGTTCATTATTTCGGTTATGAATGACTACGATTTCATACTTGGTGATAACGTAAAGCTCATAGGTCACAGCTTGGCTGAAGCTAAGCAAGGTGTTAATTTCCTTAATATCTACGCTTACAATCCCAATTTTTACTATACGGATCCCGATAAGATCGCTCCCTATTTTCCCGCGCCCGTAATGAATGAGGGCGCAACGCTCAGAGTCAGTGCAGAGCAGCCTAACTACGGTTTGCGCTTCACCTCTACCTGTGCTCCCGCGTCTGCAAAAGGCGAAGGAGCGAGAGGAACGCTTGTTGACCACGTAAAGTACGGTACGGTGATCACCAAGGATACTTATCTTGAAAAGGGACTTTGGGCAGAGGGCGTTCAAGGTAAGGCTAATAGTTCCGATACGGGTATATTCCTTTCCGCGGAGGCAAAGAACGGTATGTATACCGATGAAAACGGAATGGTTACTATTAACGCCGCTCTTGCAAACATAAAAGACGAAAATCTCAAGTCCACCTTTTACGCAAGAAGCTACGCCGAATACAGTCTTGATAAATACGAGATGATAAACGTATACGTATTCTCAAGATTTTACACGGCAAAGCACGGAGCAAGCTACACGGATACCATCAATAAAACTCTCGCAAACAGCGTTAAGGATACAGCGGAGCAGGGGTATACCACAGAGGTTGACTCCTACGTTGCTACCGTGGGCAGCGGATACGCTTGGACTGAGGGTAAGAAGTACACCTGCTATTCCAAGGAACAGTATGACGTGCTTAAGGCTATTGCTACGAAATAAATAGGAGGTATACGTAATGAAGAATTTTAAATTTATAATTGTTACTTGTCTTATACTTTCTATGCTTACTATGCTCGTAGCTTGCGGTGACGACGATACGGACATCGCCGACGGCTCTGATACATCGGGAGAAGTTTTTGTTACGGAGGAGGCCGCGTCGACGGAGAGCTCCGAATCGACAAACGAATCGGGTGCTCCTGCTTTCGACAGCAATGCGGACGATATTATTTATGATATTTTCTGATACATCAGATTGTAATTGCAAAATGAGGTAACCAAAATGAAAAAAACAAAACTATTATCTCGCATTATGGCATTGCTTATGTGCTTGCTTATGATGTTGAGCATGTTTGCTTGTAAAACAGAAGAGCAGAAGCCCGTCGAGGAAACCACAGAATCAAATTCTGTGAATAACGATGACGGGGAGGAAAAGCTTGAGCTTCCGAACGTAAACTACGGTGGCGAGCTTTTCACCATTCTCGGTAGAAGCGGTGACAACGGCGAGTGGATGAAGGATCTTGATATTTCCGAGCTTACTGCTACATCCGATCAGGTTGACAAAGCGGTTTATCAAAGAAATAAAAAGGTTGAAGATACTTATGGCGTGGATATAGTTCTGCTCACTCAGGACGTAGTAGCACTCAATAATACCGTAATAAACACCGTAGGCGCGGGAGATGACATCTACGACCTTATTGCAACGCATGGAAGATATGTGTTCGACCATATAATTGCAAACAGAGCTTCCGAGATACATGATTTTGAGTATATCAATCTTGAAAAATCGTGGTGGCTTGATAATCTCGAAGATGTATGGACCACCCCAGGTGGCAAGCTGTTTGCCGTTAACGGTGATATTTCCTATATGCACATAGGATGTATGGGCGGAATATATTTCAACAAGGATGTTCTCAATGCGGCGAATATAGACCTTCCATATGATTATGTAAGAAATGACACATGGTATTATTCGACGTTTAAGCAAATGGTAATTGACGCAGATGCATCTGTGAACGGAGACGGAAGCGGAGTAATAGGTCAGGACACCTTTGCTTACGTTACCGAAAGATTCAGAGGTCCCGGTACGGTAGTTGATAGCACGGGAATTCCGACTCTCGTGAAGGGCGGAGACGGCAAGTACTCTATTGGTGTCAAGAATCAAAAGGTTTACGATGCCGCAGACGACTATATGGTTATGTTGCAAAAGCCTTATTCCGGCATGGCATCTTCGGTTGAAGAAATGCGCAACGCATTCAAAAAAGGCAAGGCTGTATTTGTAGAGGACAACCTTAAAGAAGCTCCTCGATTTAAACAGTCAGGAGTTGATTTCGGTCTCGTTCCTATTTACAAATATGACGATAGCGTTAAAGATCTCAGATTGTGCGTTGGAAGCGGAACCAATACATTTATGATTCCGATTACAGTTCCGGAGACCGACAGAGAAATGATAAGCGTGGTGGTTGAGGCTATGGCTTATTACGGACAGAAGTATATGATTCCCGTTTACTACGATAAGATACTTTCGTATCAGTCTATGCAAAGCCCCGACGACCTCGAAATGCTTCACCGTATTCGTGATGCGGCGCGCATCGACCTTGCGGAATACCTCAATCCCGGTGACATTAAGGGTACGTTGTTTAATTCCATAGAGAGCGGTGTAAATTATGCTACTGTTGTAGCGGGACTTGGAAAGTCCGTATGGATAGATCTTGACACGTGGTATGCGCTTGATAATCAGCAAATCAACTGAAAGTTCCCCCAAATATAGCTTTTAGTTGTACGGCGAAGCCCATACGGATTCGTATAGGCTTCGCTGTTTTAAACAGAAAGGGTCAATATGAAAAAAATATTTTTGCGATCAATTATTTGTCTTGTCGCGCTGGTGCTTTTTCTCGGTGGGTGCGTCGATAACTCGGAGATTATTGATTTGACAGAAGGAAATACTTCAGAAACATCCGTTTCCGATACCACCGACACAGATGCGCCGACTACTGAGGAAAAAAAGAGCGAGGACATAAATATGTGGACATACAGCCAACAGAACGGTATAACCATAAGAGATATAGTAATTGAAACGGGCAAGGGCGGAGAGGATATTGAGATAGTTCAGCTTACCGATATGCATCTGTCTTACGTTAATGAGAACGACCTGCAAGATCCCGGTATAAAATCACTGTACGATAGCAGAACGTGGGGCAGAAACGGGCAGTTTTTAGGCAATGCCGTTAAATGTCTTGAATGGTCTAAAAACGCAGACCAAATAGTTATTACGGGTGATATATACGACTATCTGACGAGTGAAGTTATAACGCAGGTCAATAAGCATATATTCAGTGCTTACGACAATGTTATGGCTTGTCTCGGCAATCACGAAGCTATTGCTTGGACAGGCACGTTTTCGGAGCGTATGGACGTTCTTAAGGACGCATGGGTAAACGACGTATATTACTCCTCAAAAGTGCTTGGTGACAAGGTAATGCTCATACAAATGGATAACGGTACAAGGTCGGAAAACGGAGTTTTTGGCGATTTCTGGGATCAGCAGGTTCCGCTGCTTACAGCGGATTTGGCAACGGCAAGAGCTGAGGGCTATACCGTTCTGCTGTTTTTCCATATCCCTCTGGCAACCTACAATATCAAGTACAGAAACGCTCAAGCAATCATGGCGGGAAGGGGAGCTATAACGGCATATAACTATGCCACCGGCGGTTCTTGTTCCACCTTAATAGGCGCGGATAAGGAAATATACGACCTTATCACCACAAACGGTGATATAATCAAGGGTTGTTTTAACGGACATCACCACAGTGATTTTTACACCGAGATAGTAGCAACCGATCCTTCAGGCAATAAGGCTAATATTCCGCAATATACCATTATGTCAACGGCATATACAGGCGGTCACGCCTTGAGGATCACAGTTAAATAAAACGATCTAAAAGGGAGCTAAGTCGTTAACCT
>JAZQTY010000120.1:0-16702 GCA_045631025.1 Eubacteriales bacterium | reverse complement strand
TACCTCGCGTCCCAAACGTACGTTCCAAATTTGAAGTCCATACTGTCAAGCAGGGATAAGAGATTTATAAAACCGTTTCTTACGTTATGATTGGTCATCATATCCATATCGAAAGCAGTTTTCACTTCCATAAGTCCCCTGCTCTTCATTTCTTCAAGCGTAGTTTTCAGGTGAGAAAGCGTGTTGACACCGGGAACGGATATTACGGTAAGTCCCGTAAGGGTATGTATTACGTCTGCCTTAAGCGGTCCTTCGGTTATTACAGCAAACGGTTTTACTTCACCTACCACGTGAACCCAGCCTTCAGCCTTACATCCGTCCTTGCGCTCCGTACTGGATATCCATCTGTATTTTCTGTTTCGCACGTCATCGCATCTAACTTGAAGTCCTTGTATTTTTCCGCACGAATTTCTAACGGGAATAAGTATCCCTCGCTTACCCGAAACAAACGTCCATTTATCCATACTGTTCTTGTAAAAGCCGGGAACACCTGCAAGATATTGTCCTTCCGTGAGAAGCTGTTTAGATAAAACACTCATACCTACAAGAGGCGTGGACTTGTATCCGAACCGTTGAATATCCTCGTCTTTCAACCCTCGGTTCAACAAATTTTCTCTGTGATCGGGCGCTAATGAAAGCTTTTCAAGAAGCGACGAATAAGTATTATGTCTCGTTTCCACATCGGTAAGCGGATATTCGGTTACCTGCGGAACGGTATATTGAGGTGCGTTTGGATTTTTCGTCAGACTTATTCTTTCCCTTAACACCTCACGTGCTTTGTCGTAGGATACTCCCATAATCAAAGCATAAAGGTCAATGACACCTCCGCTTATTCCGCATTTTGGGCATCTGTAAACGTTCTTAACAAGATTTATATTCAGGTGCTTATCTCTTGAATTGTAGTCACAGCACGGACAGCTTACGTAATATGAGCTCCTACCGCTTTCGGGATAAGGAATCCCGATAAGAGGAATAACGTCCCACATAGTGTATTCCGGCTTATACATATTTTCTTCCTTTCCGAGGGATGGTTTAGCTACCATCCCTCTTATATTTTACTATGAGTTTTTTCTGACCTCAATGATACATAACGCTGCTTCCTTGACTTCCGCATTTTTATCCTGTCGCGAAAGATATTCGATTGCGGCAAAGTCTGTATCCATTACTTCTTTGAGTGTTTTGCCTGAATATTTTGCAAACGGATACAAGGTTGCAAGAGCCTCGTTATATTTTTCTTCGGGTGTCAGTTCCCTGTCCTCGCTCTGCTCCGATGCGCTTATCGTTTCAGTTATTGCCTTGAGTGTTTCCTCACTCGCGCCATCATCAAACATCGATTCGCCAAACGCATCGGGCGGCTCTTCGTCCTCGTTACTGTCAAATACCGAATACTGTGAACCAAATCCCGCATAGTTGAGAGCAAATCCGATTGCAGAGGACTGCGCCCAAAAGGCTTTTTCACTGTAAGCGGTAGCTTCTGAAACGTATTCGTCCGCTCCGTCCTTATAATTGAAATATATCCTCGCCCTTGCCATAAAGTTCTCTTTGAGCGGAGTGACCTGTACGGCAATTCTGCCTTCGGGATATTTCATTCTGAACCAAGCAATCTTTATGGGGGTGGGGAGCTTTTTCCAACTGCTCCCCGTTGTCAGATCGGTTCTGTCCTCTGCAAATACCGACGGATCAAATCCGTGTACCTGATTAAGGCCACCAAGAATTCTGAATTGCGCGGCTCTGTCCTTTTCGACCTCCATATTACTGTTCCTCCTTCGCTATCTTTACGAGAATAAGCGTGTCTCTGTACTGAAGCCAAACGGGAATAAAACCGTTGACTATCTTGATGATTTGCTCCTTGTATGAGTTCTGCGACGTCGCCTTGAAGTGTCCGAAGACGTTTGCCATTCCCGTATAAGAGTCAGCCAATGCTTCTTTAGCCGTTTTACGAGCGTTCATTACCGCTTCGTCCTTGCTGTCCTTTACAAGACGCTCCTTTGAAAGATCTCCCAGATAATTAAACACTTGATTGAAATGCTCAAGCATAATTTTAATGTTATCGGTTACGGGAGCCGTTTTGCAATAAATGCGAAGCGCTTCTATAACACCGATACGGTATCTAAGCTCCTGCACCCGTTCGAGATCACTGAGCGGAAGCATATTCTTATCGACAGCTTGCTCCACAATAATCTGTTTTTCTTTGTAAATATCAAGTATTTTTGCCATAGTTAAATCCTTTCGTTTATGTCGAGTTCTTCAAGGCGATGCGCCAAGCAAGTTCCTCGTTTTTCTGTGTCGTTTTTTTGAATTGATATACACAATGCCCGACGCTCTCCAATAATGGTCACCTTATCTTTACCACGGGTTATCGCCGTATAGATAAGAGGTCTGTTAAGCATCGTATAATGCGCGCATTGCAGATTGATTATGACCGACTTGTACTCCGAGCCTTGCGATTTATGTATGGTCGAAGCATAGCCGAGGTCAAGCATATCAAGGTCTGAGGACTCATATTCCTTTATCCGTTTGTCACCAAAATCCACGAGAACGTACGCCTCATTGTCTATAAGGGTAATCTTTTTTACGTATCCTACGTCACCGTTGCTGACGTCCTCGAAATTTTTGGTCTGCATGACCTTGTCTCCCTCGCGAAAAGTTTTCTTTCCGACGGTAACCTCAGCCTTGCCTTTTTTGTGCGGATTTATCATATTTTGAATATGAGTATTAAGAGCGTTTACACCCGTCTCTGTCTTCTGCCTGAACGGAGATAAAAGCACCACGTTGTCTATGCCGTATTTCTCGGTTTCCTTTACGTAAAGGTCGGCAATGAGTCCTGCCGATTCTACAAGGTCGGGAGACTCGATAAACCGAAAATCCTCTCCGTATTCCAGATGCAATGCACCGTGTCTTATGAGCTTTGCGTTTATCGCTATTCGGCTTCCCGCATTCTGCCTGAATACTTTATCAAGTCTTACGAACGGAATACAGCAAGAGGACAGCATTTCGCTGAGCACCGCGCCCGGTCCAACCGAGGGAAGCTGCTCCGCGTCACCTACAAGAACGAGCTGCGCTCCTTCCTTTACCGATTCAAGCAAACGGCAAGCAAGATAGATATCCAACATAGAAACCTCATCTACGAGTATCAGGTCTGCATCAAGCTCCGATGCTTCACCAAGATATCCGTTATCTCCCGCAAACAGTCCAAGTGCTTTGTGAACCGTATATGCCGTGTGTCCAGTAGACTGCTCGAGTCTTCTTGCAGCACGTCCCGTGGGAGCGCAACAGCAGATATTTTTCTCGGGATACTTTCGTCTGAAGATGTCCAATATAGCTCTTTGTATAAGCGTCTTTCCCGTTCCCGGTCCTCCCGTAATAATACACAGCCCATTCGTCAGCGCTGTCTTTACGGCGGAACGCTGTTCGGGAGCAAGTCTCAGACCGAGACGCTCTTCTTCCGCATTAAGCTCCGTTTCTATATCCCCGTTAAACTTAATCTTGGTGTTCCATAGCTTTGCGTGTATCATATTCGCAAGAGCTTCTTCCTTTTCTGCCGTGTCGCTTCTGTATGAGTTTCCCTGATACGCCTTCAGCTTCCCGCTGCTTTGAAGCAAATAAGCTCTTTCAACTATCTGCTCCACGGTAAGCTCGGGGGTGTTGAGCAGCTTGACTGTTTCCTTGATAAACTCTCGCTTTTCAAGGCAGAGATGTCACCTGCTCTCCGCATCGCGAAGGGTATATAATAACCCTTCGTCAATGCGTTCGGGAGCCGTCTTGCTAACACCCATGCTCTGCGCTATTTTGTCTGCCGTGTTAAAGCCTATACCCGTTAGCTCACAAAGCCTGTATGGGTGCTTGTGTACTATCTCCATTGCCTTGCTACCGTACTCGGTATAGAGTCTTACGGCTCTGTTGGCGGAGATACCGTGAGGCGTAAGAAACGCAACCACGTCACGCGCCCCACGGTTGGCAATATAAGAGTCGCATATTTTGTTAAGCTTTCCCTCACTAATGCCGTGTATCTCCAGCAACCGCTTAGGATCTTTGTCAAGTATCTCCAGCGTTTTATCACCGAAGGTATCGTATATCCTTTGAGCGATTACAGGACCTATTCCCTTTATCTGCCCTGATGTCAGGTAAGAAACGATACTGTCTCGGTTGGGTATAATTATCTCCTCATAAGACTCCACCTCAAATTGCAGACCGAACTTGGGATTTTTGCTCCATTCCCCTTTCATTTGATATTTCAGATTTTCTGATATGGGAAGGCAATATCCAACTGCCTTGATCTGCTCTACGAGCCGTCCCGCCTTATCACGTATATTTTCGCAAGGCTTATATACCGCTACCATATACGAGCTTGGAAGTATCTCCTGCGGACTCGAAGGATACAGTAGCTTTTCAAAGGTACAAAGCATTATTTCTCCTCTCCGAACTCAAACCGATTCTCTCGTTATTTTGAGCTTTCGTCCTATCGTTGTCTGAACTAACTCACTGTAAATATCGGGGTAGTCATTTTTCAGTTTTTTGGTATCGGTTCTGTTCTGTGTTTTTGTTACGTAGTCGATGAGAATTTTCCCTGCTGGTGTTTCAAACACACCGTGTTCGTGTGCTCCCATCGCATCAATTATCCGCACCGAATGTGCTTCAATAGCCTCCTGTTTTCTTTTTATTTCTTCATTACATGCGTCTATTTCGTCCTGAAGCATCAGTATGCGTTTCAACGGCTTCTCAAACTTTTTGGAGAATTCGATAGTAGGCAGACTTGCGTCACTTACGGGATATATTCTTGCAAGCGACTCAAGAGCTACCTTGGGCTCGACGTCGTCCATGGTGGGCATCTTATCCTTCTCCAAGCTCCATATCCATTCCTCAAGCTTACCGAGAATAATCCCTTCCTTTGCGCTTTCCCGTTCTATACTCGGAATTGCGTGATCCTTTTCGGGATTGTTGCCCCATACGGCAGAAAATGCTCCTATATCCACGTCGGCAACGGCAAGATAATATCTCAGTTGCAGCTCGTAATATATGGGGTACGCCCCCTTTGACCATTCGTGCGCCTTGTGATAGCTACAGCTCTTGCACTCAAGTATTCCATTCTTTCCGTCGCTCTTTCTTATGAAGCGCCTGTCAAAGTCAGCTATGGCATACGGCAGCTCTGCGTGACGGTACATTATCTTATCGTCAATAACTTTATCTCCCGTCTTTCGACCGTACCAGTGAGCTGCGATAGGTTCAAGAAGATGTCCCATCTCAAGCTGCATCTCATTCATCTTTTTTACGGGACTCATTCTGCCTTTTTTAATAAGCCAGAGTTCTTTTGGCGTTATCCAAGGAGACACACCGAAAATTGCCGCGATTTCGCTTCCGCCGACGGTATATGGAATATCTCCTTTTGGTCCGTGCATACGGCACTCAAGCCATCTTTTGCGAGACATTCCCGTAGTATCACATAACGGTATCGGTGCTGCCATCAGTAATCAACCGCCTTTGCAAGATCGTAATCACGCCAATTCAGCTTCAGCGCGCGAGCCATATTCTCCTCAAGTGCGATTAGCTTGCTTTCGGAAACCTTTTCACAACGCATCTGATACGGTATCTCCTGCAAAGCGAAGAAAACGTCATGAGCCGTAGCAGAGCCACCTCCGTACGTTATCTCAAATCTTGCGATTGCCTCAAGTGCCTGCTTTTTAGGCATACAGAGCTTTTTACAGATTCGTGTCATTGCGTTTACGGGATAACTCAGCACCGTCTTTTCAAGCTCTTCAAGACGACGGATACCGTCCTCATACTGGGCGAAAAGCTGGTCAAGGGCTTTATCAAAATCGGCAACCGTTTTCTTATTGCGGTGATCGATGTTTATACAGTCTCCTATGTGAATAGAATATCCGTTTCCGATAAGAAGAGCGGATACCTTTGCCGATGAGATGCCTATATCTGATGTGGTAAATCTCACACCGGGCATCATGCGGCGGAGTATTCCTCCCTTTCCGTTTGAATCAAGCAGCTTTGAATACGTATCGAGAAGCTCGTCACGCTGGTAAGCCATACTCCATGAGGCGCTGGTTATTGCGTGGTCGCTATATCCCGTATCGAAATTGTTCCCGGGGAAACGCTCGTCGAGCTTGGCTTGCAGGGTATTCAAAAGCTCCTTAATGGGCAAAACGGAATAATCCGCTTCATCCCCCGAATGGATAGCCGCCACCTTTTCGTCACGAATGAGAACCAATGCATCCGTAGTTGAAAGGTTCAAGCAATCGTTGACCACGCGAGCAAGCAACGGACGCTCCAGCTTCGGCAAGGACGAGCCGTTTATTTTGGCTCTGTCAAGCATCGTTTTGTATGCGGTGCTACGCATAGGATAGGTACTGCCTTCTACGGTAATAGCTAGACCGAGATTTTTTGCCGTATCCTTTACGGCATCTTCACTTATCCCTAAAGCAAATCTGTCGGGATTGGAATAAAGAACGGACTCTTCATTCAAGGGCTCAATTTTAAGATCCTTTATCTTACATCTGAGCCACTGAGAATTTTCGTTCTGCTCCCTATGATAATCCATAATCATAGGAAACGAGTTAAAGGTTGTGGAATAGTTGTCCATACATGCATTTTGCATTTTTAATGCTCCTTTCTTTTTTGCGGATTTACCGCTAAATATAACAAAACCGCCAATCTACAAAAGACTGACGGTTATGCATTTATTTTTGCCTGAAAACGAAAAGTGCCAATACAGCCCGTAGGCGATACTGACACTTTTATAACTGATAACTGTAATTATCCGTAGATAATTTTGATACTTTACGTAGATATTATATCAAAGATTTTGACTGCCGTCAATGCTTTGCCGAAAGTTGGCGTATATGCGGCGGAATGTTGGCTAAATACTTTAATATGGAACCATATCATTCATGAAACTCCAATTCTCGATGGGCAATTTCACAAAATCAGGATTATTAGCTTTACACATATCCTCCAATGCTTCGCGAATACCGCAACGGCTGCAAACGTATATGTCCGCTCGCCTACTTAACGCATTACGAAGAAGTGTCGGCTTCATCATGTCACCGCATCTTGGGCAAGGTAAAATTTCTCCTGCCTTTTGTCTCATACAGTAATTTTTCACTATTTCGTTAGTACGTAAAGAACTCATAATTGCGCCTCCACCGATTCTATTTGATCCTCAAACTCTTCATAGTTTTCGGGAATAACTCCGTATTCCGCTCTGACATTACCTAATTCTTCATCCCAAACTGAAAGATAACATTTTTCTTTTTTGAGCTTGTCGTTCTCATTAAGCTCTTTATAAAAGATCAGCTTTTCTTCCTCGTCAAATGGCTTGGGCAAGGAATAGCAAACACCAACACCGTCAAACTGAAAATATGCGGCTCCGTAACCTATGAGGTCATCGGATTCTTTTTGCGGCTGTTTGTCCTCGCCTAATACTATTTCTCCGTCTTCATCGCGAACATAGTGCCAACCGCCACGTCTGCCGCAACGGTTACACGATTCCCATTCTTCGAAAGTCCTGCAATCAAACTCTACCGTAAGTACTCCGCCACAGCGGGGACACTTTTCATATGTAATACTTGAACCCATAATATATTCTCCTTTTTCTCACTCTGATTGTTCAGACTGCTATTTTACAATTGCTTTTGGAATAAATAGTGTTTCCATGTTCTTTACCATTTCCAAAGTTGAGTTTGCAGACTATTTCGCTTATAGCCTTATCGTCGTCCCATTTCGCAGTTGCGGTTTCTCTTGTAGGTCCTGCGCCGTAGTGAACTGACACTATGCCATTATGTATTTGCATAAGCACGTCTTTTCTTACAGCACAAACCACCGCTAAATTACCAAGCTGTTTCATACGTTCCCCTTTCATTTATGCCGCTTCCATAAGGTCTGCCATAAGTACGTCAACGAGACGTTGACCTTGAAGCTGTCCTGTGTTGATGATTATATTCTTTTTGCTGAGCTCCTTGAAATTTTCAAAGCGAAGAATTCGGCTGGTCTTAGCAAGCTCACGGTCCTTATCCGTCATACGCTCCTTAATCACCTTTTGCCATTCACGCAAAAAATCTGTTGCATCGGCTATGTCCTCTTCCTGCCTATCAAACATCGTTCGCTTCTGACGAACCGTACCGCAAGGCTCTACCTCAAGCGTATAATACGCCTGATTTGGGCGCTCGCTCTTACGCAAAAAGAATACGTACGCCTCGTTCCTATCTATCCTGTCCCAATACTTATCAATGTTCGCTACGCAATGATGCAAAGCGCGCCCTTCGGAAAGTATCTGCTCTATTGTGGTAGGAACGGTAACTGTGTATTTATCGTTAGCATACGCGTACTTTTCTTTGACCTCGGACAGATTGTTTTCGATGCTTGGAAAGGTTTCCCGTATCTTCTGCGCTCGAATAGCATCGTCCTCCTGATTACAGAGGTCAACCAGCTCATCGTGCCGTTGCTTCAGCTTCCGCGTTCGGTAAATGATTTCATCATAGACGTCATAACCGAGTTTTTTTGCCATTGACAAATAATCCTCCCAAGTATCCATAACCTCTTTTAAATTCATAGTATTTTCGGACATTTGCCTTTTGATATAGCTCTCTATCTGAACAACACTCATTCTGTCACTTATAAAGCTCAACTTTATTGGATTCAAGTCATTTTTCAATAGCCAAAGCAATGTTTCCTCGGGTATATCCTTCTTTGTTTCGCTCTCATATTGCAACCAAGTAAGCATTTCCTTGTTTCCGTTATACTTCTTTAGTTTCCGAAACGCTGTTGGTGTTAGCTTGAGAATTTTTATTATGCTTTTTTGAACGTTTTCTTCTGTAACAGGTAATAACTGTTTTTTATTCCACGTATACGACTCTATCAGCTCATCGGAAAGCTTATACAATCCTACCTTCACCGTCTTTTCCAAAAAAGGACACGATGTAAATGCCACCAAATATTTCTCGGGATTTATATCAGGCTTGTACTGCATATACTCCTTAAGTCCTGTTGCCTTTAATTCTCTTTTGAACAAAGACGGAAGAGTTTTCCCGTACACCTTACCGGTATTATTTCTAAGATAGTACGCGACAGGAGTCGAATCACGTATCCAACGGTATTCTACATTTTTGTATGACCCGTAAATATATGACCTGATAATATGCTCTTGGGCGTTTCCTATAGTCCTTCTGTATTCAAAGAAGCTCACATCGGGATTTTTATAGTTATCAAAGGTATATCTTCTGTAGCCTTCGAACTTTCTTATCATATACCCGTCTTTGCATTTTTGTATCAGGCACATCAGATATCTGTCAGTAAAAAGACGCTTGAACCGTCCAATGGACTTAAATACTATTTTCTTATGACAGTGAGGACATACCCCCTCGGCATTGTGATGAGGCGGACTTACCTTTACTGTATTTTCGCAATACGTACAGTAACCGTCTCTAACCTTGTTTCTTGAATATCTGTAAAAGATATAGTTTTCGGGGATACCGACCTTGTTCACCCACCGTTTCCAATCCTTTGGCAACGGTGGGGTTTGCTTCATATCCTCGTCCCAAGGATCCGTTTGCTTTTTATGTCTCTTTACCAGACGTTCATCCATTATTTTTCCTTGAAATCGAGATATTAAGGTAATCGCGTCTGTACTTTCATCCTCAAAGTAACCCTGTATTGCCTTTTGAGTTCCCCGACAACATGATATTCTGGTCGAATAAAAATACGACGGCCATTTCAAACGCCAGAAGGAGCCTGTAAGCCAATGTCCGTTTTCGGTATTATAGGTAAGATACGTTTTTTCCTCTTTACTGAAATAAATTTCATACAAAGGCTTTTTTACGTTGGTTCGTATGTCCTCTGTAATAAAGCACGATAGCTTTAAGATACCGTTTTTTACACAGCACCGCAGATAAACTGCGGTGTTGTGTTCACGTGTCTCATATTTATTTCCATACCAATTACTGTGAACGGTAATCTTGGGCTTATCCGCCATAGCCATACGGTACATTGAAGGAGTAACTTTTAGTTTAGGCATTTCAAGCAATTGTTTCTTATTCACAGCTCTACCCCTGCCTTTCCTTGAAATCTACGTCGTACCATACGTTCGGCTGGATACTCTCTCCATCCACACGAGTAAGCGCTATTTGCTCAATGGATTGACCGCTTGCATCTTCCTTTGCAAACGCAAGAATATCTCCAAGACGACCTTTAGCTATAGGATCATTACCTCTTACTACTGCGTAACCACGACTGGCTATAGCTCTGTTTCTTGAAACGTGACTGCTCCATATGCGTTTTGGATGATCGACCATAAAAGCAAGTCCGTGAAGAAACAACTGCTCAACAGTTAACTGCTTTATAATTCTAAGCTCCGTGCTTGCAACTTTACTATCTCTATCGTCCTCGTCTATGTCCCCACCTACCTCAACAATACAATAAACAGATTTATTGATGTTTCCGTAATAGGTAATACAGTCAAGAGGATTTTCTGCGCTGTGAAACCCGTTTTTCGCACAGTTTGCCTCTATGGTAACGTTTTCTCCCATCGTAAACTGATACCCTCTGCAAACCAGTCCTTCATCAAAACCTTTGTATGCAATCATGCTGCAAAGTCACCTCCAAGCATTGAGAACAAATCAAGCTGTCCCTCGCTTTCGAGGGATTTGAGCTTAGGTGTTTCCTTAGTAGGTTCAGGTTTCTTTTCGGGCGTTTTTTCGGGTTTCTTTTCAACCGTTTTCTCTGTCTTTTTGGTCGATTTAGATACAGGTTTTCCAACGTAGGGTTTTGGAACAAATTCTTCTTCGTTTTCGTCCTTATCCTCGGGGGCATCCATATCAAAGAAATATTCCTTTGCCCACTGATAGCAAAGCTCATCGGGAACGTCGCTGCCATAAACCTCATTGTTTGGCTTGATACCGTTGTCCTTTAATTCCTGCTTTACAAACTCAAGCGCCTTGCGGTTGATATACCTGAAGCAGTTTGCCATATTTTTACGAGGGTGCATAGCCTGCTTAGCAAGCTCAACATCCTCACGAAATAGTCCCTGCAACCTTTCTGTCACGCATTCCTTCATATTACGTCGCGTCAATCGTTCGGTAGCGTCACCAACACGCTTGGCTGACGCTGCTACAAGTGCCTCATTGTCAAGTGCCGTAGCTTTCTTCCATGCTTCGTGTTCTGCATCTTCCTTAGCTTTCTTTTTAGCCTCCCACTCTGCTTTTCTTTTTGCTTCGGCTTCCTCGTGTTCCTTTCGCTTTTGATCTTCACTCGTCTCTTTTGCAGTAGGAGCGACAGGCGTTTTTGTGGAAGGATCGGAGGCTTTAGGTACAGCTTCAACAGGTGTCTCTTTCGGTTCTGCTACAGGTATCTCTTCTTTTTTGATTTCCTTTGGCTTTTGCTCAACATGTTTCTGCTCAGAAGGCGTACTTTCCGCAACCTTAATCGGGCTGTCGATCTCTGCCATCGCGGCAAAAAAGTTTATTTCCTTTACACCGTCACCATCATCGGTTTCAGGCATACGTATATCAATATCTGCTTCTGAAAAATATCCCATTTTACTATCTCCTTTTCTTTACTATGCGCATTTTGCATATTCATTTTTTGTTTGTGCAACGTTTGCGTGCGGAACAAGCGACACCCGATAAACATATCTCTCTGTTTCAAAGTGCGCTATATATTCGCTTTGCTCAAATACTTTCGTTACCCGAGTCGTACGAATAAGCTCCCCACCGTATAGAATAATTGCTCTTGCCCCTTCCCTTATGGGAAATACGAGTCTGCCGCTGATACGTATTGTACTTTTGTCGCAAATTTTCTTTGCCTTTAATCCGCCGGAATTTATACTCTTGTGTTCCAGCATACTGTACTCTCCTTTCACTGTGTAATACAGAAGGGCAACCGTTACAGTTACCCTTCGTTTTTTATACCTTGATATACTTTTTTACAATAGACGTGAGCCTTGTAGGAAGCTCGTCAAGATTTGTGATGTCCAAAAATGAGTTTCCGTATATACGCTCGATATTTTCCTTGTCATCACCGATTGCCGCTACTATGTAGATAATCCCTCTGCGTTCATACTCAAGCTTTATCCCGGCAAGGTCTGCCTCAGCATGCACTCCGCTGTAACCGTCAGCGTAAGGCTCTCCATCACATATCTGTATAAGAAGTTTGATGTCCTCCTCTCGCTTTGAAAGCTGCTCTGAAACAAATCTGAGCGCAGCTCCGTCACGGTTGTTGTTTCTTGCATCGATATCCATAAGACGGTATTTGTCGTCGCTGTCATAGGACTCAAATTCCGCATAAGAATACAGAGCAACGGGCTCTTTCCCACCGTATCGGTAATCGGTAGAATGACCGTAGATCATCATTGGGATATTCAATCTTTCACAGAAATCCTGTAGAATAATAGAAACTGCTCTTGCGTAAACGTATCGGTTACTGCAACTCATCGAACCCGACTCATCAACAAGCAAAGCGATTGCAAGCTCGGACTTTTCATCGGGGGCGTTCTTTTTGTAGAATATCTTACCGTCATTTCTGTGTACACCAGACGCATCAAGCCTTCGCCCCATCATAAGTCCGCCAATCTTTCCGCCTCTGCGCTTATCTTCAAGATGCTTCTGCAATGCTCTTGCAAGTCTCTTGGAAATGTCTAACAGAGGTTCTGCAATAAGTTCATATTCTTCCTTTATAGCATCTGACACCTCGGTCATACGGTGAATTCTTACGTCCACACCCTCGTGTAGATTGCCGTAGGGTATTTCTCCCGCAAGCTCATTCAGCTCGTTGATACGCTCTTTTTCAAGCTCCTTACACGCCGCACGCTCCTCCATAGTTTCAAGAAGCTCCTGTATCTCGGCAGCGGCGCGGGCATTATGTATATGCTCGTATTCCTCATCATACTCCACAGAGCCTCCCTCGCTGTATTCGGCACAGTCCGTTTCGGGCTTTTCGCCTTTCCCTTCGCTTTCGGTGGCTTTGAGACTTTCATCGGCATCAGTAGAAATACTTTCATTATCCGTCCCATCGGAGCGCTCATCAGACTCAGCCCCGTCAACGTTATCGTCAGTGCTTTCGTCGCTGACCTCATCTTTCACATCATCGAGCGAAAGCTGATCTTCATCGACACCATGTTCTTCCTCGTCATCTGACTCTTCACTTTCCTCGGATTCTTCAGGAATTTCTTCACCTCCAACGCCTTCCACCTCATCATCGGAAGTCTCATCTCCGCCTGTTTCGGTTTCCTCAGACTCACTTTCGCCGTCTTCGGATATATCAGTCGTCTCTGTATCAGAGCTTTCACTGTCGGGTGTTTCCGTTGGTTCTTCGGACTCCTCTTCATCTTCCTTTTCTGTTTTTTCTTCAATTTCGGATACTGTTTTTTTTCTGCGCTCCATAGTAACAAGCGTAGGCTTTTCATCATCTGAAGCCATTACAGGAGAACTGTCTCCGCTACCGGCAACGCTTATACCTACGAGTGAACTGAATTCTCCCTCAATAACATCCGAAAGTTCATCACCCATTGCCGATACTGCCTTGCTTCGCTCACAAAAATCCCTGACGTATTCCCAACAGCATATCATAATTTCATTGACAACGTTAAGCCTGTCCTTGTATTCTCTGCTCATAATGGAATAGTCGATCTTCGTAAGCAGCTTAAAAACAGCCTGCACTCTCTCGTCGTCTACCGATTCCTCTCCGTACTTGATGTCACCATACAAAGCGTAGGAAAGCATTATCTGCATTATGCTGAAAAGAATCAGTCCTTTGTCTCCGCCTTCCTTTTCTTTAAGCTCTGTTATAGTGGGAAGCTGTTCCCTATATCCCAATCTCATCCGATCGAGAGCATAACCGAGTGTACCGGGAAAGTTGCTGAGCATACGGTTTTCAACGTATCCGTCCTCAATGATATTGATAATATTCTTGGCTACGTTAGCGAGCGCCTCTGCGTTTTTCTCATCTTCTTTCGCATACTCCCAAAAGGCTTTTTCGTTTTTGATATACTTCTTATCCGAAAGTGTGGGAAGCTCGGGGTACCATCTGAAATTCACAAATTCCGAATAATACTGCTTTGATTCCTTAAAATCCGTATAAAGCACGTGTCCAAGCTCGTGTACCACAAGTCCTACGATAACGTGATATCTGTCCGTTCTTGTCTCCTCACGCGTTACAAGCGGATTACCCGCATTCACTATAATAAGCGCATGGTTGGTCGCCGCTATAAACGGATCCTTTGTGTCCCAATATATCTTTATTTTTACACGACGCTTGTACTTATACCGATTCAGCTGAACGGCAACGATCTCCTCAAGGTGAGCCGCAAAAATACGAGACGTAAAGAAAGTCTCGTCACTGATGGCTGAACGCCTTGATGCAATACGCTCTCTTATTTTCTTATGATCCACCCAACCCATATTACACTCTCCTTATCTTGCCGAGGCAAATCTTCCGCCCCTCATGGATTTCGGAGCGAAAATAGGTTCGAGTATGGTGGAAATCAAGGACTCACGTGCCTTTGCATCGGTCGTCGCTTTACTTACAACGGTCTCAAGCGCGGATTTATGAGGATCTCCCGTGATCTGCGTACTATGTATCCAGTCGATAAGACCTCTCATACCGACAACGCCGTCGTCGATATGCTTGCTGTCGCAATACTCCTTTATCTGCGTTACTACGGACACCATATTCTCTACCATCTCCTCATCATCGCACTCGGTTACCTTCATTGCTCGTTTTTTGAGCGTTTCGGCTGACGGAAGATCCATATCCTTTACTATACTCATTCTGTCGATAAAGGATTGGTTCATAGCCCTACAGCCTTCGTAGTCCAGGTTTGTCGTAACGATAACAACGGTATCGGGGTGACGCTTGACGGTCTCTCCCGTTGGGAGCAGTATAGAACCGTCCTGTTCCATAAGCGAGTTAAGTCCTACCATAACACCGGGACGGGTTATCATGGACGGCTCACGGATCTCTACAACGTATCCGTTCTTTATTGCCCGCATAAATCCCGTTTCAACGTACTTAAAGGACTGTCCGCTTGACTTTTTCTGTGCTTCGTGCTTCATAAGCTCGGATATCTTATCCGACACCTTATGGAGAACAATGTCCATACACTCCTGCGGTGAAGCGTGAGCCTTTGCCACACCTGTAAGAGCCAAATATGCGCTCTCGGAGTCGTATTCCATATCGTCAAGGGTTGGCAGATTTAAAAGACGTTTTACGTTATCATAGGTAATACCGCCCCACGTATTGACGGTTTCCAGCTCCCTGTCAAGCTCACTTTGAATTTTGGTATCCGACGTTCCCGTTTCGGGAAATACCTGACCGATAAAGTCGAAGATCTCTGTTCCATCGGAGCAAGTATACTCAAAGTACGGAAGTCCAAGACCTGCCGCCACCGCCTTTGCTCCCTCGGTCTTACCTGTTCCCGCAGGTCCTCGGAACATAAAGTTACGCATCTGTGATGGCTTTCCCGTAGTTCCCGCTGCATGCTTACACACGTCCACGACCTCTTCGGGAATAACGTACCAATACGGTATCTTTGGAATGTGCATCTGCTCGGTGGGAGAAAACACGCGGTCATTAAACCGATATTTGTTGACAAAATCGGCGTGTTCGACAAGTATCTCCTCAGTATCGTCATTACCGTCTCCTACAAATATTTTGAAGCTTCCCGCAACCGTATCGGTAGGAACAAAGCTTCCCGCCTCAAGCTGAACTCTTGTAAGCCGAATGAGATTTCCTGCCTCATCAAGAGAAAGCTTCAGATGCGCCGAGCAGGTCTCATCCTTGATGCGTCTGTATGCGTTGTCGCAAAGAATAGCCATAGCATCGGTTGCCTTGTCCATATCCGAAAAGCCTGAGAGAAACTGATCGTAATACTTAGAATAACATTGAGAGAATTCCTCGTCTTCCATTAAAAATGGAAACATCGCCATAATAACGGCGACACCGTCCTGTCCCTTACTGTTCAGCGTGTAATTGCTTGGATTTTCGGTCTCCGCATCGTAAACCGATGCAAGAACGTTTCCCGTTGCGCTGTCATAAACGACGATATGATACTCATTGGGCTTGCTTTCTGTCTTATATTCCGCAATTCCTCTGTAATCAAGCGTTCCGACAGCGCCTGGGACACCTCTGTTTACGATATTGCATATCGTATTAACGGCGGTTATAACACTCATACAAAGTGTAGAGCGTGTGCCGTCGCCATACTTAGATGTGGTGGAAACTATCTTTTTCGTAAGACTGTCGAACGGTGACGGAAGATCCTTTGAAAAGCTAAATAAGTTTGAAATAACTGCTGCCATATTTTATTCCCTTTCTGCATTTTTTTGCGTAAATTTTACTGTAATACCGCCAGATACTATTTCTGCGTTATCTATTCCTGCGCTTTTAAGCTCAGAGCATACGTCCGACCAGCTTTCCTTTACGGGCAATTCTTCTGCTTTTATAAGCAGCTCTTGCTCATCGCGTCCAATCGCCTCATTTATGCGATTATTAAGCTCCAATGCGTTTTCTTCTACCCATTCAAAAGCAACAAGCTGATAGTTCTCGGTTTTCGGTGTGTCGGGTGTCGGGGTATCGGTATGAGTATCCGTTCTTTTATCCGGAGCCGTCATAAATATTACCTTCGTTACCGAAAAGCCTTGATACTTAACCTCTGCCCTGCAATATCCTCCCGCTCGGTTAAGCCGTATATATACTGGCTCTCCTT
>JAZQTY010000119.1:0-4854 GCA_045631025.1 Eubacteriales bacterium | reverse complement strand
ATATCGCCGGGAGCCTTATTACCCTCGGTAAGAGCATCACCAATCTCAACCGTATCTCCGGTCTTTACAGAGAGACGCATACCGAAAGGTATCGGATAACGAGCAACCTCGATCTTATCAGCAACGATAGCAACCTCGTTGGTGTTGAGGTTCTCACCTGCGTGAACGTGAACCTCACCCTCAAACTCGGTCATAACAGCAGGCTTCTTGGGAGTTCTCGCCTCAAAGAGCTCTTCAACTCTGGGAAGACCCTGCGTAATATCAGATCCTGCGACACCACCCGAGTGGAACGTACGCATGGTAAGCTGTGTACCGGGCTCACCGATAGACTGTGCCGCGATAATACCGACCGCTTCACCAACCTTAACAAGGTTGCCCGAAGCAAGGTCTGCACCGTAGCAGCGTGCGCATATACCGTTCTTCGCGTGACACTGAATAACAGTTCTGATATAAACGCGCTCAATGCCTGCAGCCTCAATAGCTTTAGCCTGTGCGTCGGAAATCATTTCGTCATCGCGAACCAATACGTTACCGTTTGCATCAACGACATCACCAATAGTAAATCTACCAACGATTCTGTCGGACAAGGGCTCAAGAACGCTTCCCGTCTTGTCGTCGTAAATAGTGCTTACCCAAGCGCCCTTGGTCGTATCACACTTCTCCTCACGAACGATAACCTCTTGAGAAACGTCAACGAGACGTCTGGTGAGGTATCCGGAGTCTGCCGTACGGAGAGCCGTATCGGAAAGCGACTTACGGGATCCCTTCGCACCCATAAAGTACTCAAGGAAATTAAGACCTTCACGGAAGTTTGACTTAATAGGAAGCTCGATAGTCTTACCGTTGGTCGCAAACATAAGTCCGCGCATACCGGCAAGCTGACGCATCTGCTTTACAGATCCACGCGCTCCCGAAACTGCCATGATGTTAATTGGGTTGAATTCGTCAAAGCTGCGGAGAAGTGCCTCGGATACGTCCTTGGTCGTTTCCTCCCATACCTTGATTACGTTGTTGTAACGCTCGTCGTCGGTAAGAAGTCCCCAGCTGTAGCTTTCGTTGATTTGGTCAACCTTCTTTTGAGCTGCGGAAATATACTCACTCTTTTCCTCGGGGATAGTCATATCGTAAACCGAGATGGAGAACGAAGCCTTGGTAGAATACTTGTAGCCAAGGTCCTTGATATTATCAAGCATTTCAGCACAGACAGCAAAGCCGTGGTTGTTGATACAACGGTCAATGATCTGTCCAAGTTCCTTCTTCTTAACGACCTTCTGTATCTCAAGCTCAAAGAGATCGTCCTCGCTCTTTCTCTCAATAAATCCGAGATCTTGAGGAATAGGCTCGTTAAATATGAGTCGTCCGAGAGTTGCGTTGATTATTCTCGTCTTCTTCTCGCCGTTTATCTCAAGAGTCTTACGAACCTTGATAGGAGCGTGAAGTCCGAGAGCTCCGTTGGTATAAGCCATCATAGCTTCCTCGAAGTTGCGGTAAACGCTTCCCTCTCCGGGCTCACCAGCCTTATCCATCGTCAGATAGTAAGAACCGAGAACCATGTCCTGGGAAGGAACGGCAACTGCTCTACCGTCCATGGGCTTGAGTAGGTTGTTTGCAGAGAGCATGAGGAATCTTGCCTCTGCCTGCGCCTCTGCGGAAAGCGGAACGTGAACAGGCATCTGGTCTCCGTCGAAGTCTGCGTTAAACGCGGTACATACCAGCGGGTGAAGCTTTATTGCGCGTCCTTCAACCAATACGGGCTCGAATGCCTGAATTGAAAGTCTGTGAAGCGTAGGCGCACGGTTAAGAAGCACGGGGTGCTCCTTAATAACGTTTTCGAGAGCGTCCCAAACGCAGGGATTCTCGTGTGCCTTCTCGATCTTCTTGAGCGCGTCCTTAACTCCGGGAACCTTGCCCATTTCCTCAAGACGCTTAACAACGAAGGGCTTGAAGAGCTCAAGAGCCATTTCCTTGGGAAGTCCGCACTGATAGATCTTAAGCGAAGGACCTACGACGATAACCGAACGTCCGGAATAGTCAACACGCTTACCGAGAAGGTTCTGACGGAAGCGTCCCTGCTTACCGCGAAGAAGCTCGGAAAGCGACTTGAGAGGACGGTTGGAGGGACCCGTTACGGGCTTACCTCTGCGTCCGTTATCGATAAGGGAGTCAACAGCCTCCTGAAGCATACGCTTCTCGTTACGGATAACGATTTCGGGAGCGTTGATTTCCTTGATCTTCTTAAGACGGTTGTTTCTGCTGATAACGCGTCTGTAAAGCTCGTTGAGGTCGGAGGTTGCAAAACGTCCACCGTCAAGCTGAACCATAGGACGAAGATCAGCGGGAAGCACGGGAACTGCGTCAAGAATCATCCATTCGAGCTTATTGCCCGACTTTCTGAAGGACTCAATAACCTCAAGTCTCTTGATAAGACGAGTCTTTTTCTGTCCCGATGCTGCAAGCATCTCTGCGCGGAGCTTTACGGAAAGCTCCTCAACGTCGATATCCGCAAGAAGCTCTCTGACAGCCTCCGCGCCCATTCCGACGCGGAAGTCGTTGCCGTAAAGCTCAAGCTTTTCCTGATACAGCTTATCGCTGAGTACCATTCCCTTTTCAAGTCCGGTAGCACCCGGATCAAGAACGATATACTCTGCAAAATACAGCACCTGCTCAAAGAGCTTGGGCGATATATCAAGCACGAGCGCCATCTTTGAGGGAATTGCCTTGAAATACCAGATGTGCGACACGGGAGCTTCAAGCTCGATGTGTCCCATACGCTCACGTCTTACCTTCTTGGTAGTAACGTCAACGCCGCACTTTTCACACTTATGGGGCTCCTTGTTGTGGGAGTTCTTATACTTTCCGCACATACAAGCGCCGTCCTTGGTCGGACCAAAGATACGCACACAGAACAGACCGCCTACCTCTGCTTTAAGCGTACGGTAGTTGATCGTCTCGGGCTTGGTAACCTCACCGTAGGACCATTCTCTTATCATCTGAGGAGATGCCAGACCTATTTTTATAGAATCAAATTCATTATTCTGCACAGCTATTCTCCTTTAAATCAATTATAGTCGTCGCTGCCAAGGTCGTCGCCGAAATCCTCGTCGTCAACGTCCTTTATAAGGAAGCTCTGGGAAATTTCGTCCTCGTCCTCAAGGTCAAGCTCCTCGTCCGCAAACATTGCAGCTGCCTTGTTGGAGTAGGTAAAGGTGTCCTCGTCGTTGCAGATAGAGGAGAGCTGAACGTCCTCGCCGTTCTTGTCCAGCGTACGAACATTAAGTCCGAGCGACTGAAGCTCCTTAACCAGCACCTTGAAGGATTCGGGAACACCGGGAGTCGGGATATTCTGTCCCTTGATAATTGCCTCGTATGCCTTGCGGCGTCCGTTAATATCATCGGACTTGACAGTAAGGATCTCCTGAAGCGTGTAAGCCGCACCGTAAGCCTCGAGAGCCCAAACCTCCATTTCTCCGAAACGCTGTCCGCCGAATTGAGCCTTACCGCCCAAGGGCTGCTGCGTTACGATAGAGTACGGTCCGTTTGAACGCGCGTGAATCTTATCGTCAACGAGGTGGTGGAGCTTGAGGTAATACATGATACCTACGGTTACGGGGTTGTCGAAGGGCTCGCCCGTTCTGCCGTCGTAAAGTATGGTCTTACCGTCTATAACTCTTACCTTATCTTCAGCATACATAGCCGCCATAAAGTCGGCGTCCTTTCTCTGCTCGGAGGTTATCTTAACGAGATCCTTGCTTCCGTCCTCAAGAATATTCTCAAGGAAGAGCGCCTTACCGTCAACGTTCTCTCCCTTGAGAACGCGGCGGCAGTTGCCTGCCATACGCAAGCATTCGATAATGTCGCGCTCGTTTGCGCCGTCGAATACGGGAGTCTCTATCTTCCAGCCAAGCTTTCTTGCGGCAATACCAAGGTGAACCTCAAGCACCTGACCGATATTCATACGGGAAGGAACTCCCAAGGGGTTAAGCACGATGTCAAGAGGCGTACCGTCTGCCAAGAAGGGCATATCCTCGGGGGGAAGAATACGGGAAACGACACCCTTATTTCCGTGACGTCCTGCCATCTTATCTCCGACGGATATCTTTCTCTTCTGCGCGATATATACGCGAACGGTCTTGTTTACGCCCGTGGGAAGATCGTCGTTATTCTCGTGAGAGAACACCTTAACGTCAACGACGATACCCGACTCTCCGTGAGGAAGTCTCAATGACGTGTCTCTTACTTCTCTTGCCTTCTCTCCGAAGATTGCACGAAGCAGTCTTTCCTCGGCGGTAAGCTCTGTCTCTCCCTTGGGAGTGATCTTACCAACGAGAATATCTCCTGCTCTTACCTCGGTTCCCTTCTTAACGATACCCTCGGTATTGAGGTCCTTAAGCGCGTCCTCACCGACGTTGGGTATCTCGCGGGTTATCTCCTCCGGTCCGAGCTTGGTGTCTCTTGCCTCGTGAGTGTATTCCTCAATGTGGAGAGACGTATAAACGTCGTCTCTTACGAGGCGCTCGTTAAGCAGAACTGCGTCCTCGTAGTTGTAACCCTCCCAAGTCATAAAGCCAATGAGAGCGTTCTTACCGAGAGAAATTTCTCCGTTTGCGGTTGCAGGGCCGTCAGCGATAACCTGACCTGCTTCAACGTACTCGCCGCGGTTTACGACGGGACGCTGATTGAAGCACGTACCCTGGTTGGTTTTCTTAAACTTAATAAGCTCGTAAACGTCCTTATGTCCGTCCGCGCAAGCAATAATTATCTTGGTTGCCTCAACCTTCTCAACGGTTCCCGCTTCCTTTGCGGTAATAACTACGCCGGAGTCGATAGCAGCCTTGTATTCCATACCCGTACCAA
>JAZQTY010000118.1:0-16081 GCA_045631025.1 Eubacteriales bacterium | reverse complement strand
CTGACCGAACAACGGTCAGCCCTCAAAATTTATGTCATTCAAGGCAAAGAAAAAGGCTCTGAACTTACGTGTCAGAGCCAAAAGCTTTATTGCATTTCAAAATTTACGCCAATGATCATATTTCTGTCGGAATAGCTTCTCATTCGGAAGAAAACGTTATAGGAACTTGAAACGAGTATATATTCAAAATCAAAATCAGCATCGAAATAATTAACGATACACTCACACGTGTCGGTGAGGAAAACTCCCTCATAGGTTGCAACAAGCTCTTCCGATGCAAATACTACGCTACCATAATCAGCCGTTCCGTATCTGGCTATCAGCTGATTTGCGTTCGTATCCGACAAACAATAGTTACCCCAGAAGATCGTATCTCCTATATGGAAAATTTCACGAGTGTGATTAAATATACCGTAGTTGTCTTTCTTAAATACACTTTTCAGTGCTAAGGTATCAGCATCGAAATAATAAATACCACTTCCGCTGCTTCCGCATTCCCCAACATATAAGATTCTGCCTTCTTTGTTTATGGATACTTTTGGCTCATAGAAGCTGTATATATTATCGGTTCTTATCTGTGTCTTCTCGTTTGTCACGAGATTTTTCTTAAATACCTTACAGTGTTGGTCGTGCTCGGAATAATAGATATAATCACCGTCGAAGCAGAATGAGGATACCGCACTGTCAAAGAAAATAGAGGATTCTTTTTGACAGCTTGATTTTGAAAAGACGTCAATTCTGCACAGGTCCGGAAGGGAAATATATATTTTATCATCAATTATATTCATCTCTGCGGGAACGCCTGAAAGAGGTACGTTATAAAGAGCACTCATATTCTTTGAATCTATAACGACAAGTCTGTTGTTGCCCTCGGTTATGGCATAAATAATATCGTTTTCCGATGTCCAGTTGACGACATTCCCGTCAAGTGTGTAAAGGACTGCCGTAGCGGTGATATTATCTGCGTTGTTTTCCTCTTTTATGTTCGTTGTTCCCAATTTCTGAATATTCACGGGAACACGCATGGTTTCAGTGGAGATTCCTGCCAGTATTGCGTTGTTATTATTGTTATTGTTATTATTGTTGTTATTGTTGTTATTGTTGTTATTGTTGTTATTGTTGTTATTGCTGTTATTATTGCTATCATTGTTATTATTGCTATTATTGCTGTTTGCGGAGTTCTCGGAATCTGAGCTTTCCTCGCTGGTGGGAGCGTGGATATCTATGTTTGCGTTTTCCAAAATTGCATCGTCAAAGTTGATGTTGATATCACCTACATCACATGCAGTAAGTGCTAAAAGTAACAATAAGCTAACCGCAACATACACGAGTTTTTTCATAATATCTCCTTCAAATATATTCTTATATTTTTTTAAAAAAGCCGCAAGGATGCCCCTTACGGCTTTGAATTTGCGGTCAAAACCGCGATTTTGGTCGGAGTGACAGGATTCGAACCTGCGGCATCGACGTCCCAAAACGCTAAAATGCCGATTTTTTCCTTACTCTACAAGGATTTTCGGGGCTTTTGTGTCCGAAAACGATGCTTTCGGATGCTCTTACAAGCACTGTTTCCACGTAGTCCGAAGCCGTAGATGGTCAAAGGTGTGGTCAAGCCCGTTTCGGTGGGATATAGATGCTATCAGGAAATCGGAAATCCGACTCCGCATAAATTCTTTTTCTGCCGTTATTGTACCATACATTGAATCAATTGTCAAGTACGTTCTCCCAACAGGCAAAAATGCGGTGCAGTAGGCAAAGAAAAAAGCCGACGGAAGAAACCGACTTGGCATAAGTTAACTGTTGACGATTAAAATCCTCTTATTTTTGAAATAATATTGAGGAAATATTCCCTTAAACAGTTGACAATAACCTTAAAATATGATATTATTTAAGGGAAAGAAAGTGAGGTTAAGGTTATGAGAACGTTTAACTATTCCAAAATTAACGAACAAAAATGGGATTCACAACTTCTCGGCTTGATTGCGGCTATCTACAAAGAAGCAGGGAAGCAAGAGATGTACCTTAAGCAACGCCCCGAAGAGCTTGAAAAGCTCGTGGAGATCGCAAAGGTACAAAGTACCGAGAGCTCCAATGCGATAGAAGGTATCGTTACGACCAACACGAGAATCCGACAGATCGTAGAGGATAAAACCACGCCTAAAAATAGAGATGAGCAAGAGATTGCGGGATACCGTGACGTGTTAAATATCATCCACGAGAGCTTTGATGCTATCCCGATTATGCCCAATTACATTCTGCAACTTCACAAAATTTTATATAGCCACATGAACAATCCTTCGGCAGGCAGAACAAAGAGCGTACAGAATTATATCAGCGCCGCCTATCCCGACGGTAGTACGAGAATATTGTTCACTCCGCTTGAGCCGTTTGAAACTCCGACTGCATTGGAAAGCATCTGTAATGAGTTTAATAGAGTAATCGGCAATAACGAATTAGAGCCGTTGATTGCTATTCCGATATTCATTCACGACTTCCTGTGCATCCACCCGTTCAATGACGGAAACGGCAGAATGAGCCGACTGCTCACGACTCTGCTCCTTTACAGAAGTGGATTCTACGTTGGTAAATATATCTCCCTCGAAGCGAAGATTGCCAAGAACAAGGATTTGTACTACGATGCGCTTGGCGAAGCGCAGACCGGTTGGCACGAAGGAAAGGCAGATGCCGTTCCATTTATCAAATATCTGCTTGGTACAATACTTGCAGCCTATAAGGATTTTGAAGATAGATTCGCGCTCGTAGAAACAAAGTTACCGGCACTTGAAACCGTTCGTCGTGCAACCATGAACAAAATAGGCAGATTTTCAAAGCAGGATATCAGAGAGTTGTGTCCTTCATTGAGTATCAGCTCCATTGAAGGCGCACTTCGTAAGCTCGTTGACGAAGGCGAGTTAAAGCGCGAAGGAAACGGAAAGAATATCCGTTATTTCAGACTTAAATAATAAAATGAAATTAGGGAACATTTTGCTCTTAACCGTGAGTAAGTGTTCCCTAAATTTTTGCGTGTAAGTCGAAATCCACTTTGTGATTTTATGCAAGTGCAAGGTTTTACAAAGTGGAAACTGCTTCGCCCCTCAAAATCTGCTATGGATCTGTCTATGTCAAGGTCAAAGGTAAAGCGCGCTATTGATGACCTTGAAAGACACGGATTTATTAAAGTGGAGCAAAGATACCGCCAAAGCGGTGCGAAAAGCTCACTGCTTTTTACCGTAAAGGATTTTGAAAAATACAATATATCTCTGCTATATTGACCGCTCCCCAAAAGCTACAAAACTACAAAATTTTCATTTCCGTAGGCTAAAATTTATAATACCGACCTACCAAGTTCCCCACTATTTAACGGTACAAAGCTTTTTGTTCAGGACAAGGTCTCCTTGGTTCTGAATGATTTGGGATCGGTTCCCGTTTGCTCCTTGAATATGCGGTAAAAATACGTTATATTCTGATATCCAACAGAATTTGCCACCTGTGCGATAGACATTGTAGTAGATAACAAGAAAAAGCATGCTTTTTTTATGCGAATCTTATGGACGTATTCCGTAAAGGTGCGTCCCATTTGTTTTTTGAAGCAACGGCCGACGTAGTGGTGATTATATCCCAATTCTTCACATATAGCAGTCAGCTCGATGTTGGACTGATAATTTTCGTTGACGTAATTTACAACGTCCGAAATAAAACCGTTAGCTCCTTTTTCGTTTGTGGGGGGCGATATATTCCTCGACAGCTCTATCAAAAGCGCGCATACGATATGCCTTAACACTCTGCGGTAGTTAGGCTTTTTCTGAGAATATTCGCTCAAGGCGACAGATACCGTTTGAAAAACGGCATCGTTATTGCAAGAAAAAACGTTTTCATAGAAAGAATCGTCAACGTTGCCTACTGTTATATCAAATAACGGATGCGCGAGCATTTCGGGCAAAGTAGTACCGATGTTAAATGTTTTATCTATTATATCTGGAGTAAAGCATATGTTGTATATTCGAAAATCCTTTCCAATTATGGGAGAATAACCGTGAGGTACGTTTGGCGGTACGATAAAATAGTTTCCGGGAACCAGCGTAATGCGCTTGTCTTTAAATATATGCTCCGCCGATCCACTTTCAACGTAAACGAATTCGTAATATTTATGGCTGTGCAGTCCTACTTTGTTTTTTTCGCTTTTCAATACGGTTACAAGCGCGGTTCTAAGAGGACGAACCTTATATTTTACGTCGCTTTTGAGCTCTTTTTCTGACATAAACGGCATAACCTCCTGTTTCGTAATTCATAACCTAAAGTGACTATTGTAAAAAAAGTATATCATACGAAAAGCCGTTTGTCAATAATACTATGAAAAAACCTACATTTTATGTACATTGGTAAATATGACCAAATGGTATAATTGTGAATTAATATGTACAATTAAGTTATATTTTGCTACCATTGGGTTATTGAAAGCGAGAGTTGAAATATGGTATAATGAATATAACTCAAATTATAAGGAGGTTTCATCATGAAACGATTGTTCAAAAACAAAGTTTTAGCTTTTGTCATTTCATTAATGATGATAGCATCGACCTTCCCGATGGGAATTTTTTCAGTCAGTGCTACTACAGTTCAAGGAGAAGCCATAGAAACTGCGGGCGATTTCGCGGCAATGAAGCCGAACGGTACATACTATCTTGCCAAAAGTATTACCTTGACAGAAACCTATGCAACTGAATTTACAGGTAAATTCAACGGTAATGGCCAAACAATCACGGCATCTGCACCGATATTCAATCAGGTTATGGATGCTACGGTTGAAAACTTTAAGATTGTATCGCAAGATGATGCCGTAGTTACGCTTGCTGACGGTGGTGGAATGGTATGTAACAAAGCAGGCGGAAACACGACTTTGAGAAACATAACTAATACCGTTTCGCTGCAAAGTACCAATTCTACAACAAACCACAGCTTGGCAGGTATTGTCGGTGATTTTGTTGCAGGAGCAGAAAAATCTACTGTAACAATCTACGGTTGCGTTAATGAGGGTAATATCTCCGCAAACGATACAAAAGGTATTGCCGGCGGTATAGTTGGAGGTGCTACTCATGCGTCAGGAAATTATAACGTAATCGTTGAAAATTGCAGCAATTCGGGAGTAATATCCGCTATGAAGTGCGGTGGCATAGTAGGTTTGTTTGACAAACTTACCGGAAGCGTAACGCTGAAGAACTGTCAGAACTTGGGTAATGTCGATGCTAAGAAAGACCTCGCAGGCGGTATTGTAAGTCAGGTCACCGCTAATATCTCAAATCTTAAAATAGAAAACTGTGTAAATTCGGGTGATGTTAGTATTGCCGCGGTTAAATACGTAGGAGGAATGATTGGCTATTGTCAAATGAGTGGAAACACGTCCAAGGTACAAATTTCTCGTTGCTACAATAGTGGCGATATAAATGCACCAACAGATAAAGATACCGGGGCTTTAGCCGGTGGTATTGGCGGTAGAGTTAAGGGTGGACTTATAGAATACTGCGGAAATTCCGGTACAATCTCGGGTGGAGGATACACTGCGGGAATAGTAGCCAGAAACAGTGACAATGCGAGAATTATTAGATACTGCTATAATGTAGGCAACGTAAGCAGTGCCATGGAAGTCGAAAGTAAAGACGTTGGATATTGTGCGGGTATATTGGCGTTTGGATCAGCGGATGAGATATACGGTTGTTATAATAAGGGTGAGATCGAAGGCTCAACGACTTCTAAAGCCGTTGCACAAATTGCAACAACTGATTCCAATAAGTATCATGACAATTACTATCTTGATGGAATGGATCTCTCGGCATTCCCAACAGAAAGCAATGCTGTAACTGCTTATAGTGCGGCAGATCTTGCTTCCGGAAAGCTCGCATACGATATGAATAAGGCTCTTGGTGCGACCGTATATTACCAAAATATCAACGCTAACGATGAAAACAAAGATGCTTTCCCCGTTCTTGATAACACTCATGGATACGTATTTAAAAACGGTGAGGATGTTTACAGCCTCAGATTCCAAACCCTTGAAACGGCGTCTGTAAGATTGTCATCAGACAATGCGCAAAGAGGAATGAGATTTGCAACCGCAGTTAACAAGGCGGATTATGATAATCTGCCTAGCGACGTTAAGGAAAGCATAAGCTTTGGTACGCTCATTACTCCCGATTCTTATCTAAAGGTAGCGCAGGGCGGTGGATATGAATTTACCAAGAGCGGCCTTGAAAAGCTTGATACAGACAAGCCTTATATGAGCATAGAAACATCTGAATTCATCGAAGAGCTTAAAGGAGCAGACAATTCTACGTATTACTATTTCTGCGGATCTATTACGGGAATAAAAGCGGATAATTACCAGTGGGATTACAGTGCTATCGGATATATAAGCATTGGCGAGATCGAAATATATTCAACAGAGTACGCAACGAGAAACATTGCATATGTTGCAAATGCGGCTCTTAACGATCCCGAAGGCGGATATACTGATGAAGAGATTAGTATGATCAGAGGATATCTCCCTCAAAACTAAAAATATTATAACTATTAAAAAGTATTATGGAGGAATATATGAAGAGCTGGAGTAAGCCGATTGCAGAACTGATTGCGATTTCGCCTGTTGATATTCTTCAAAATTCTGGAACAGACCCATTTTTAGAAGAGTACGCTGAGTGGGATGCTAACGGTGGAATACCCGTGTTGAAATAATTGAGATAACTGTCTGGTAATTTAAAAATTCACCTCCTCATTCGGGTTGTATGGGCAGGTGAATTTTTAAAAAACAGGTTATGAATTTACATTTAAAGGCAATAAAACCAATCAAAATATTTAAGGAAATTTGAAATGAAAAAAATAATTTCACTGTGTTTAGTAGTAGTTATTCTTTTAGGCACGGTCTGTATGATGTCTTGTACAACCGATGAGGGGGCCAATGACACCGTTGCCAATTCCGATACGGTTGAAGATGGCAGTGCGTTTTCAACTGTTCGCCGTGAAGATTACGGAGAATATGAATTTAAAATATTGTACTTTTCTATGGGTGACGGACTTAATCAACAGGATTTTGACGCCGAAGGAATTAACGGCGAGGTCTTGAACGATTTGGTTTTTAAGAAAAACAGTACCGTCGAAGATGAATATAACGTAAAATTAAAGCTTGACCTCTTGCCCAAATCTGAACAGGCTGATTTGATTCGAAACGTTGCGGCATCGGGAGACACACCTCATGACGTATATGGAATTGGTTATCAATATTTATCTCTTGCTTACGAGGGCTGGCTGCTTGATCTTAATACTCTTGAGGACTTGAGCTTTGATAGAGAGTGGTGGGACTCGAATTGGACAAAATCTATGGGCGTAAATGATCAGCTTTATTGTGCATCCGGAGATTTCAGTATCCAAACGCAGCTTTCTGTATCTGTTATTTGTTTTAACAAAAACTTATTTAAAACCTATGATCTCGAAGAGCCTTATGCTCTTGTTCGTTCCGGTGAATGGACTTATGAAAAATTGTTGGAATACACGTCTAATTTCTACGTAGATCTTAACGAAGACGGCGAGATGGATGTTGACGATCAATACGGACTGACGGGTTGGAGAGCCGAATCGGCGTACTCGATGTTCTATTCCTCGGGCTTTAGTTTTGGAGTAAACAGCAAACAAAACGGCTTGCAATTAAAGTACAGTGCAGACAGCTTGAATACTGCGTTTGAATCCGTTTATAAAATCTGGAATGAGCAAAATAGTTACCTAAACCACGGCTCATCTTCTACACACTCGTATTCGTGGGACGTATTTAAAGACGATCGCGCATTGTTCTGTGACACAGCTCTTAGCAAAATAGGTCTTTTCCTTAAGGATATGGAATCTCCCTACGGTATACTTCCATTACCCAAGGCAAATGAGGATCAAGAAAATTACGCATCGTACACCGGACGCATAATACCGATGACATGTGTTTCTAAAGTAGTTTCCGAGCCACAAAGGGCGGGGAACATTATTGAAGCGTTATGTACCGTATCGTACGATCGTGTAACACCGGATACGTTCGCTATAGTAACGAAGCTGCAGAATGCTCACGATGCTGATAGCGGAGAAATGATCGATATTGCTATTAGAAATAAGTTCTTTGACCCTGTACATTGGTATGAGATTGTCGGCTATCACGAAATGTCCGAGGTATTGCTCAGAGAAAATTCCACAAATATCTCGTCCTATTTAAGATCGTATTCCGATCCTGCCAAAAAAGAGTTAAATACAATAAATAAAAAATATAGCGAGTTAAAGAACGATTAAGGAGGAACGTTATGAATATTACTGTAAAAAAGCTTTTAGCAGTTATAATTTCCGTTTTTATAATCATCGGAGTAGTGCCCGTAGTTGCTTTTGCTGCTGATACTCCCCAACAGGGAATTGCAATCACCGATGCCGCAGGCTTTGCGTCAATGACGTCGGACGGTACATATTATCTTGCAAATGACATCACGGTGACAGAAACGTACACCACGGTGTTTACAGGTAAATTTAACGGCAACGGTAAAACCATCACGGCAGGTACTACGTTGTTTGATAAGGTCATGGATGCTACCATCGAAAACTTTACGGTTAGAGCGGTTGGTGTCGTTACGCTTGCTAACGGCGGTGGAATGGTATGTAACACCGCAGGCGGTAACACGGTTCTTCGCAACATAAAAAATACTGTGTCATTGAAAAGCACCAACGGTGAGAAGGCTCATAGCTTGGCGGGAATAGTTGGAGACCTTGCAAAGGGCTCTAACAACAGTACGGTAACAGTTGTCGGTTGTGTTAATACCGGAAGCATAATCGCGCAAGAAAAGCAAGGTAACGCCGGCGGTATAGTTGGCGGCGGTGTTATTGAAGCCGGAGCCTATAACGTTTTAGTTGAGGATTGTAGTAATTCTGGAAATATAACCGGAAAGAAGAGCGGCGGCGTTGTCTGCTTGTTTGACAAGCTCAGCGGAAGCGTAACGCTGAAAAACTGTCAGAATTCAGGTAAGATCGAGGCTAAAAACGACCTTGCGGGCGGTATTATAGGTCAGGTAACAAAATCTATCGGCAGTCTTGAGATTTACGGTTGTACAAATTCAGGAGACATTAGCACGACTAATAAATACGTTGCCGGAATCATAGGAATATGTCAAATGGTAGGAAGCACGTTTGAATGCAGTGATTACGTACGTATATCTCACTGCTTCAATAGCGGAAATACGACTACGACCAATACTGGTTGCTACAGCGGAGGTATAGTTGGAAGATTTTACGGCGGTATTGTAGAGTATTGCGGAAACACGGGTAATATACAGAGCGGAAAACACGTAGCCGGAATAATAGGCGGCGCAAGCACGGGAGTTCATACCATAAGATACTGTTATAATACAGGAAGCGTTTCGGGACACAGTTATAGTGCAGGTATAAACGCTCTCTCAGGAGTAATACTTGATGAGGTATATGGCTGCTATAACAGCGGAGCTATATCGTTCGTACAGGACACGACCACTCCAACAAGCATTGCTCAAATCGTAACTGTATACAAAACAAATGCGGGTGACTATCACGACAATTATTACGTTGAGGGTATGAAATATAATAATACCTTGATTAGTCAGGAGGTGGATATGCCTTGCTACGCAAAGGGCTCTCTCTCCAGTGGCTATGAGGTTATAACCGAAGGCGCAATAGCTTATAAGCAAGCAGATCTATCATCGGGTAAGTTGGCTTATGATATTAACGCTTTCGCAGGAAAGACCGTTTATTTCCAGAATCTTACGGGTACTTCCGATGCTAATCCCTCTTTGGATACCTCAAAGGGTACGGTAATAAAAAGCGGAGACAGCTATTTCAGCATATCCGTTACTACAGATAATGCGGCAGCCGTTAAGATTGACTCACAGTCTTCCGGCTTGAAATTTAATACTACCGTGAATAAAAATGATTACGATGCACTTATTGCCTCCGGCATTTCTGCTGACAGTATAACTTATGGAACTGTTATAACCTTTAACAACTACGTTGAAGCTGTTGAAAACAAGGGTGGTTCCTTTACGATGGCAGATTTTGACGAAATGATCACGGGTGGTACGTCTTATATCAAGGATGCGGGAAGTGCCATGACAACTGCTGGTGATAGTTACGTATTTTCGGGTTCTGTTTTGGATATAGATTCCAAAAATCACAGCAGAGATTACAGTGCTATAGGATATCTTAAGATAGGAGATATTATCGTATATTCGGGAAATTACGTAACGAGAAGCGTTGCTGACGTAGCGGAAGTCGCATATACGGACAGAGCGCCGAATTCGAGCGCTGAATATGGCAATCAAATTTCCGCAAGCAGTGCGAACGCCATAAACGCGACGGAGAGCTACAGTGCATATACCGAGGCGCAGCTTACGGTTATAAAGTCCTTGTATTCCGCGAGATAAGAAAGATAAAGAAGGAGTCGATTTATGAAAAAGTTTATTGCGATTTTAATATGCTTATCTATGCTTTTGTTGTGTTTGGTAGCATGTACTAACGATGACACCGTGGACGATACAACAAGCGATAGTGTTGCCGAATCCGTAGATAACGATACCTTGGATACCGAAGACGAGGACGATGGAGAATTGACCGAGCCAAGCTTTGGTGATGAGGACGATGAGGAAGATGACGGAAAAATAACTATAGACGGTGAAAACATCGGTACACCCGGCGGAAGTAATGCCGGTGAAAATTGGTCCAAACCTTATTAAGCATAAAGAATCTTGCCTTAGCGAATATATGTGATATAACCCACATAAAAGCCGGGTAATACGTATTAAATAAAGATGCTAAAACGAATCAAGGTTCTTTGAAATATTCAAGAACCTTGATTTTCTTTTAGAAGTGTAGCTGTGAGGAGAAACAATATGAAAAAAAGGATGATTATTGCAGTTTGCGTTATGTTGAGTGTTATAATGCTCTTTACGTCTTGCAATAATAACGTATCGCCAAATGAGCAAGAGAGTGATTCGGAAACGCCGAAAACATCTATTGTATTGTTTAATGAAGACGGTAGTCTCAATTATACGATAGTGCGTCCTGCAAAATGTTCCGAAAAAGTTGAAAACGAGATATCAAAAATGTGTTCTATAATCGGAAAGCTATCTGATAAAGAAGTGAATATAAAAATAGACGCGCTTGACGAAGTGGATGACGACGGAATATGCCGTAACGGCGATAAGGAAATACTCTTGGGAAAAACCAACCGAGCTGAAACCAACGAGGTGCTTTCCTCGCTGTCAGAGGATGAATATGCTATGCGAATTATAAACGATAAAATAGTTGTTGTCGGTAGCTCGGATATTGCAACGCAAAAGGCTATCGAAGAGTTCCGTAATAAGTACATTTCAAAATTTGAAAAGGGAAAGCAAACCATAATAGAAAAAAGCAGTACGTTTTCGGGCTTTTATGACGGAGTAGTAGATCTTTGTGAGGGTTCGGAATTGAGAGTAATGACCTTGAACGTTGCGTTATCGGGAGATGAACCGAATAAAAGGATAGAACATATCATAAATCTTGTTGAAAAATATGAGCCCGATATATTCTGTTTGCAGGAATGTAATGCGTTTATGCATACAAATCTTGTTTATAAATTGAAAACGAATTACGGAATTGCCTTTGAAAAGCATCAGGACAGCGACATTTACATTTATACTCCGATTTTATACAGAAAAGATAAGATCAATCTTGTCGAAGGCGGTGGAGAGTGGCTTGACAGCAGATACGTCGGTACTAATACGAAATGTCTGTCTTGGGGTGTTTTCGAGCTGGATTCAACGGATGAAAAATTTTTTGTTCTTTCCTTGCACGGAGCTGTATTAAACAATTCATATTCGGGATATGAAAACAAATCGAAGGAAGAGCTTCAGGCAGAGGAAACGAAGATGAGAGCCGACAACGTTCGTCAAATGCTGGATGTGGAAAAAAGTATTCAAAAGAAGTACGGCAAATTACCTGCTATATTCGCAGGAGATTTTAATTTTGCAAGAAACGAGTTGCCTTATCAGGTAGCTACTAACGCAGGTCTTACCGAGGCAGAGATGTCGGCTACGGTATCTAAAATGCCCGGGTACAAGACCACTCACTCTGTTGGAGAGCATCCCACTACCGAGGCGAGATATAGCATAGATCATATATTCTATTATCCCGAAAGCATTAAAGCATACGTACATTACGTAGGAGTGAAGACTGAAGATGAGCTTTGGGCATCCGATCATCTTATGGTATATTCCGACGTTGAAATTTTAGGTTGACAATAAAAAAGAGGAAAGATATGTTATATAAGAAAAACAGCTCACCGTCACTTTCCGATGAGCTTTTCAGAAATCCCACGGCAGAGTATCGCGGTGCACCGTTTTGGTCGTGGAACTGCGAGCTCGAGGAAAAAGAGCTTTTGCGGCAGATAGAAGAATTAAAACAAATGGGCTTCGGAGGCTTTCATATACATTGCCGTTCGGGAATGGCAACGGAATATCTTGGCGATGAGTATATGAGGCTCGTAAAAGCCTGCGTAAAAAAAGCAAAAAAAGAAAATATGCTTACGTGGCTTTACGATGAAGATAGATGGCCATCGGGATATGCCGGAGGGCTTGTAACCAAGGATAAAAAATACAGAAAGAGGCTGCTCGTGTTTTCACCCGAGCCTAAAATTGACGGAGAAACCATAAACCTCAAGGGGTATGGTGACGTCTCGGAGGTATTGATAGATTTTGGAAAATACGACGTTGTATTAAATGACAGCGGTGAGCTGCTTAAATATCGCAGACTTTTGGAAAACGAAACTCCCGAAGGGGAAGTTTTCTATGCGTACGAAACCGTGCTTGAGCCTACGCCGCGATTTAACAATCAAGGCTACGCCGACGTTTTAAATCCCGATACCATACGCCGTTTTATCGAGGTTACACACGAAAGATATAAGGAAGCGGTAGGAAAGGAATTCAATAAAAATATTCCTTCCATATTTACAGATGAACCGCAGTTTGCCCGCAAGGCGAGATTGGGCTTTGCCACAAGTAAAGCTCCCGTTGTGCTTCCGTGGACAGACGATCTTGATGAAACCTATATAAAGACATACGGATATTCTCTTGTAGATAAGCTTCCCGAGATCATTTGGAATCTTCCGCGCGGCGAGATATCTACCACAAGATATAAATATCATATCCATTTGTGCGAAAGATTTACAGATGCGTTTAGCGTTCAATTAGGAGAGTGGTGTCAGAAAAACGACATTGCACTCACGGGACATATTATTGCTGAAGAAAATCTGAAGCTTCAGACTGAAAGAGTCGGAGAAATAATGCCGTTATACAAGGGCTTTCAGATCCCAGGAATAGATATGCTTTGCGCAAAATACGAGTACAACACGGCAAAGCAGTGTCAGTCAGCCGTCCGTCAATGCGGCAAGGAAGGAATGATGAGTGAGCTTTACGGCGTGACCACGTGGGATTTCGATTTCAGAGGGTTTAAATTATCGGGAGACTGGCAAGCGGCTATGGGCGTTACGGTTCGCGTACCGCACCTTGCTTGGGTATCGATGCAGGGCGAAGCCAAGCGCGATTATCCTCCCGCTATCGGATATCAAAGTCCTTGGTACGAAAAATTCGGATACGTAGAGGATCACTTTGCACGTCTTAACACAGCGCTTACGAGAGGAAAGCCTGTTGTGCGTATCGGCGTAATTCACCCTATTGAGTCGTATTGGATAAATTACGGTCCCGAGGCGCAGAGCGCTATCGTATTGGATGAGCTTGACGAGAATTTTGAAAATATAACTAAGTGGCTGTCCTTTGGCGGATATGACTTTGACTATATTTGTGAAACTACTCTTCCCGAGCTTTGTGAAAAAGGCGGCGTTCCCTTAAAGGTCGGAGAGATGGCTTACGACGCCGTGATCGTTCCTGCATGCGAGACCTTAAGAGCGACTACGGTCGAGCGACTTGATGCTTTCAGACGTGCGGGCGGAAAGCTTATATTTATGGGGAACGCGCCTCGCTTTATGGATGCCGTTCCTTCCGAAAAGCCATCTGAGCTTTATAATAGCAGCACGTCTATATCATTTGGTCAGGTTGCGCTTATAAACGCTCTTGAGGACGTAAGGGAGATAGAGTTGAGACGCGGAGACGGAGCTTACACCGATGATCTTATTTATCAGATGAGACAGGACGGAGACGACCGTTGGGTATTTATATGCAAGGCAAAGCTTCCGTACAACAAGGATATCTCAAAAAAATACAAGCTGATAGCCAAAATAAAGGGCGAATGGAACGTGCGCTTGTATGATACACAAAGCGGTGACATAATAACCGAAAATATCGAGATCAAAAACGGTTGGACGTATATCACCAAAACAGTTTATGATTACGATAGCTTTTTGTTCCGTCTATCTCCGGCAGCTTTAAGCAACACGGTTGAGGTAGCAGACAAAAAGGATATAAAAAAGGAAAGGATACAGCTCTGTGTAGCCAACGCCGTGCCCTTTAGTCTCGGTGAGCCTAATGCGCTGTTGCTTGACATTGCAGAGTATGCGCTTGACGATGAGGAATACCATTCTCGTGAGGAACTACTGCGCGCAGATACTGCTTGCCGAAAACAGCTTGGTTGGCCTGTGTTATCGGGCGGCGCCGCTCAGCCTTACTGCATAGAACGGGAGCCCATAACGCACTACATAAGGCTAAGGTTTAAAATAGACAGTGATATAAGGGTATTCGGAGCAAGGCTTGCTATTGAAAATCCCGATAAGGCAGAGATCGTATGGAACGGAAAAGCAATATCAAATAAAGCTGTTGGATACTACGTTGACCGTTCGATAAAGACGGTTCGTATTCCCGTAATAAATAAGGGCGAGAACATACTTGAGCTTACCTTACCCTTTGGTAAACGGACGGCAACCGAGTGGTGCTATATCCTCGGAGATTTCGGCGTTAAGGTAACGGGTTCTCAAGCGCGCATAGTCAAGCTTCCCAAGGCTTTAGGCTTTTCGGATATCGTATCGCAGGAGCTTCCGTTTTATAGCGGAGCGATCGATTATTATATGGATATTAACGTTCCTGCGGATAACGACGGATACGAATTGCTCTTGAGAACTCCGCAGTACAGAGGAGCGCTTATTGAGGTGCTTTTGGACGGAAATTCGGTTGGCAATATCGTGTATCCCCCTTATACTCTTTCTCTTGGCAGCGTATGTGCGGGAAGCCACAGAATAACCTTAAGACTTTACGTCCCACGAACTAACGGATTCAGTCCTTTACATCTTTCAGACAGTGAGCGTAATTGGATAAATCCGGGAGCTTGGAGAACTAAGGGAGACGGCTTCTCTTACGAGTATCATTTTAAGCCCGAGGGAATTATGATGCAGCCGTCCGCAGATTTGTTGGAAAACTAAAAAATAGGAGAACATTATGAAAATAGCAATTCAATCGGGAAGATCGACGTATGAGATAGGTCTTGCCGAAACTTACAGAATGTATGCCGAAGCGGGCTTTGAGTCCATAGATTGGAATATCAACGACTATCTGCCCGGAGCGCAGGTAACCAAGGGCACTTATGCGGGAAATATATATGAAAAGAGCCTTGATGAGATACTTGCGTTTCTTGACGAGGAGCTGTCCGAGATAAGAAAGAACTGTCTTTCTATCGGTCAGGCTCACGCTCCGTTTCCCGCATATATTCCAGGAAAGCCCGAAATACTCGACTATATGATTGAGGTGTATAAAAAGAACGTTTTGCTTTGCCAAGCGGTTGGATGCAAATATCTCGTTATACATGGCATTTCTCTTTCTAAAAAGGACAGAGAAAATACTCCCGAAAGCATAAGAGCATTGAACGATAAGCTTTATAAAAGCCTTATCCCGACTTTACTTGAAACGGACGTTGTAGTATGTCTTGAAAATCTGTTCACCAAGGACGGAGAGGTTGTTGCCGGCGTTTGCTCTAATCCTTACGAGGCAGTTGAGATGATAGACGAGTACAACAAAGCCGCAGGCAAGGAATGCTTTGGCTTCTGCTTTGATACGGGACATCTTAA
>JAZQTY010000117.1:0-1774 GCA_045631025.1 Eubacteriales bacterium | reverse complement strand
GAATAAGGAGCGTTGGAGCGTTCGTTGCAATGACTCCGCAGGACGAGGAAAACGTACTGCTCTCGCTTTACGCCAAGAGCGTGGGAGACGCGAAGCTTATAACGAGGATAAACCGCGTCGATTACGACGACGTCATAAAACATCTCAATCTCGATTCGATAGTATATCCCGAAAATATAACCTCGGATATAATAGTCAGACACGCGCGCGCTATGAAAAACACCATGGGAAGCAACGTTGAAACTATGTATAACGTTATCAAGGGAAAGGTTGAGGCGTCTGAATTTATCGTAAAGGAAAATTCCCCCATTACGGGCACGCCTCTTTCCCGGCTTAAATTCAAGAAGGACGTGCTGATTGCGGCAATAATGAGAGAAAACAAGGTTATGATCCCTCGCGGATACGACGTTATTTGTCCCGGTGACAGAGTGGTCATCGTTTCGGGAATAATGGCGTTGCACGATATTTGCGACGTTTTAAGGTGAGGCGCGTATGAATTACAGAATGATAAAATATACCCTCGGATGGGTTATGCTGTTTGAGGCGTGCTTCTTTACCGTGCCGATAATCTGCGCGGCAGTTTACGGAGAAAAGGCGATATTCGCGTTTTTGATAAGCGCTGCGATCTGCGCGGCAGTCGCTCTCGTTTTGTTTATCGGCAAGCCGAAAAGCCGCGAGCTTTATGCGAGAGAGGGCTACGTTATAGTCGCAATGTGCTGGATACTGCTTAGTCTTTTCGGCGCGCTTCCGTTCATGCTTTCGGGAGTTACGACCTCTTATATCGACGCGCTTTTTGAAACCGCGTCGGGCTTTACGACAACCGGTGCAACTATATTCACAGAGGTCGAGTCTCTACCAAAATCCATAAATATGTGGCGCTGCTTCACCCACTGGGTCGGCGGAATGGGAGTGCTTGTGTTTATCATGGCATTTCTTCCTCTCAGCGGCGGACGTAATATGCACCTTATGAAGGCGGAAAGCCCCGGTCCATCAGTAAGCAAGCTTGTTCCCAAGGTCCGCACCACGGCGCTTATTCTCTATCTTATATATTTTGTACTTACTGCTCTTCAGTTCGTATTGCTGCTTTGCGGCGGCATGAGCGTGTACGATGCTATTTGTACAGCATTCGGAACTGCGGGAACCGGCGGATTTGGAATAAAGAATGACAGCATTGCATCGTATTCCCCGTATTTGCAGATAGTTGTTACGGTGTTTATGCTTCTTTTCTCGCTTAATTTCAATGCGTACTTTTTCCTGATAAAAGGAAAAATAAAGGAAGTTTTTTCATCGGAAATACGCGCGTTTCTGTGTATCGTTGCAGCTTCGATCGGTATTATAACCGTAAGCATTCGAGGAATGTACGGCAGTATCGGAGAGGCATTGCGACATGCGGCATTTAACGTGGCATCTATAATATCTACGACAGGATTTTCAACGACAGACTTTGCAGCGTGGCCGACTGTTGCGTGTATCATTCTTGTGCTCATTATGTTCATCGGCGCGTGCGCGGGAAGCACAGGCGGCGGTATGAAGGTCTCGAGATTTATCATACTCATCAAGGGTGCTCGCAAAGAGCTTAAGAGTATGATCCACCCAAGACGAGTCCAAAAGGTAAAGGTCGATTCGAGAGAGGTTGAGCCCGAGGTCGTTCGCTCGGTAAACGCGTATATCGCAGTCTACGTCATAGTTTTGGCTACAACGACGCTGCTTATCTCCTTTGACTGTAATGACGTCGTAACGGCGTTCACCTCGGTCGCAGCAACGCTTAATAATA
>JAZQTY010000116.1:0-9836 GCA_045631025.1 Eubacteriales bacterium | reverse complement strand
AGCTACAACTCCTTGGCTCACAGAACGACATGGCTACGATCCGACTTCTTGCAATGGCAAGAGTTGCGCACCGTGAGGGCTATCCCGAGATTGGTCTTTATTGGGAAAAGGCAGCTTACGAGGAGGCAGAGCATGCAGCGAAGTTTGCAGAGCTTCTCGGCGAGGTTGTAACGGACAGCACCAAGAAGAACCTTGAGATGAGAGTAGCGGCAGAGAACGGCGCAACCGAGGGCAAGTTTGATCTTGCAAAGAGAGCTAAGGCTCTTAACCTCGACGCAATACATGACACTGTTCACGAGATGGCTCGCGACGAAGCTCGTCACGGCAAGGCGTTCCAGGGTCTGCTTGAGAGATACTTCGGCTAATAAATATACGTTTTTGCTTAATTGATCATCGGAGGATAAGAAGATGCAAGAGAATTACATGGTGTGTAACTGCAAGCAGGTAAGCTATGCGGATATTGCAAACGCGCTTGACGCAAACAAAAATTTTGACTCGGTGCTTGAGGCATTCGAGGACGTTCAAAAGGTAACTCATTGCTCCACGGGCTGTGGCGGCTGCCACCAAAAGGTGCTTGATCTCATCTCCGAGATCATGATGGGCAAATAAATAAACCAACGAAGTGTTGGGTATTCTAAAGACAAAACCAAAATAGGAGGAAGATCCAATGAAGTACGTATGCCCCTGTGGCTATGAATACGATCCGGCAATCGGCGATCCCGATAACGGCATCGCACCCGGTACGGCTTGGGAGGACGTCCCTGCCGATTTCGTGTGTCCCGTGTGCGGTCTTGATAAGGATTCGTTCGATAAGGAAGATTGATCAAAAGAGCTTTAGAGCTTGAATAACCAAGCAAAAAAAGGAGCAAGCCGAGGCTTGCTCCTTTTTTTGCGCTTTTGAAAGCGTAGATATTTTCGAACGTGAGTTTTATTTTACTGATATACCGTTATGGTGGCGCGTACGGGAAGATGGTCGGACGGATATCTGTCACCTATCTTGTTATCTATAATTTCATATCTTTCCACAGATATAATTTTCGCGGTAACGAAAACGTAATCGTAGATTGCCGAGCCTCTCGTCTTGTAATCGGAGGATACGAGCGTTCCGCCGCTTCCTTTAATCTGCTCTTTGGCAATATCCATAGCATAGCTTACCGTCTGCCCCGAAATAAGCTCCTTTATGCTCTTTGCGGTGGGGCTGTCGTTAAAGTCTCCGACGATCACGACGGGAAGATATTGCTCCTCAATAAATGCCTTCAGCTGCTTTGCTTGAGCCATTCTTACGTCATCAGCCTTGGGGTTCACTGTCTGATTTGGGTTCGTTGAAGAGGTCCTGTACGGCTCGAAGTGCGCTACGACAAACATAAATCTAACGCCGCTCTCCTTATGGCGAAGCTCCGCGTAATTGTACGTCATGTAATGTCTTGCGCCGCTATACATTGATACTCTGTCGGGCGTTGCGGAAAACCACTTCGTTCCCCCGGACACCAATTCAAATTTATCCTTGTTATAATAGATTGCGTTATACTCGCCGTCTTCGCGCTTTTGATTTTTCTGACCGCTGAAGCATTCGTATCCCTCAAGCGCGGAGTCCAGCTTGGCAAGCCAAGCGTCGGTCGTCTCGATGGTACCGAATACGTCGGGAGACGCTTCCTTAATGGTGGTTATAACTCCTTCGGGATCTCTTTCGTTGGTTTCGAGATCGTATTTTACGTTATAATTGAGCACGTTTAGCGACAGCGTCGTGTATTCATGGCATTTGCCCTCGCTTACGTCTATCGTGCCGACGCCGTCCTTTCCGCTTGTAAGCTCAACGAAGCGATTTGCCGCAACGGTGAGAACTAAATTCGAGCTGCCCGATATCCATACGCCGTTATCCGTGCATCCCAAATAGTAATTTTTTTCCGAGTATCCTGCTTTACTGCGTTGAGACTTCATGTCGGCGGTTACGCGGTTTGTGTCTCCAATCTGGATTTCGTGAGCCGTCGGCTCGACGCTGTTATCGCTTGCGCAGGGAACGATGACGCCGCAGGCGTCGGCTATTCTATTTGCAAGCTCGCTTGCCACCTTCTTTTCATTCATCAAATTTGAATGGGGGTAGACTATCTTATACTCGGAGAGGCTAACTCCGTTGAGCAGTATTTCCGAGTAATTATATACGCCGTATACGATTCTTGTGTCAGCCGAGGTCATGACCGGCTCGCTTTTCCTTGAAAGCACGTCCTCAAGGAAATAGGTTACCGAACGAGATGCGGCTTCGTCCGTATGTCCTGCGAGAACTATCTTTTTACCGATAACCGTATAGCCCGAATCTTCGAGCTTAATCCCCGAATGGAATTCCTTGGATTCCGCTCTGTCAACGAGACCGAGGAGTATTTCGTGCTCGCTCTCATAGAACATTGTGGAATTTTCCTGAATGAAATCTATTCTTACTTTAAGCTCGGCACCCGTTGCCTTTTTAATATCGTTTTTCAAGGTGTTGGCGATTTTCTCAAGCTCGTCACTGCAGTTTTCGGGAATGATAATGGAGTAGCTTGAAAGAAGCTCCTTCGTGATCTCGAATATATCCTCCGAGGCGCCGTCCGACTCGCCGTCTGCAGCGGGATCTTTCGTATTGCATCCGAAAGCGGGAAAAAGCATTACTGCGACGAGTGAAAGGCAGAGGAGCTTTTTTATTATATTTTTCATGAACGAACCTCCGACGCGTTATTATTGATGATGTATTATAGCATATTTTTTACGGATTGTCAATACGGCGCACGCGCGGTGATTAGCCGAAAATGCACTAAAACTGCTTTTATGCGTGATTTTTTAATATTCGTCGAGGTAAATACGTATATATTGTAAGGAATGGCGACACTTGTCCCAAGTAAGCCAAAAATGGGACCTACGACATTAAGTACGACATTTTTAGTAAGTATAACAAAGTGTAAAAAAAAATACACACACGTTTTGTCTATGTATATAGAATTTGTGAAAAGGGATTGACTTTTAGGGGCAAAAGTGGTAAAATGTCCTTCCATAGGTTTATCTGAGCTATATTTATGCATAAAAATGAATAATATGCACAAAATAGTGCATAAACTGCATATTTCTCGCGACGGAACATGGTAATTACGGCTTGGCAACAGCCTTGCCGATTTACATAAATCTTGAAGAAAGGAGGAAAGGAAAATGAAGAACAGAAGAATTGTGATCGTTGCCTTTATGCTGGTGGCTATCCTTTGCCTTGGCATTGGTTTCGCAGCAGTGAACGATACGCTGTTTGTAGATGGTTTGTTGAGCTTCAATCCTTCGGCATTGGACGAAAAAGTTGACGAAGAAGTTTACTTTGACGCTGCATCCGTAGCTATTTCTGCTACCGGCGCTGATAAGACCGACGTAACCGCTGTCGTTGGAAACGTTGAAGGCGATGATGATACAAACGATAAGCTTACCGTAACCGTTCCCGATACCGTATTCAGCGACGTAGGACAGTCGGTAACCGTAACCGTTGACGTTAAGAATACATCCACCAATAAGGATGCTGATGTAACCGTTACTCCCACGATTCCCACGGAATTGTCGAAATATTTCAGTATTACGATGACTCCCGAGACCGCTACTGTTGCTGCGAGCGGTTCCCAGACGTACACGATTACCATTACCTTGGTAAGCGTTACGGACATTGACGTAATCAGCAATGCTGCTTTCTCGTTCAACCTTGGCGTAGTGGCAGCTGATCCTACTCCGTAAACTTGAGACATGAAGAAGCAACGCGAAAGGAGGAGCTTTGATGAATCGAGATAAGAAAATTTTATACGCGTTCACCGCCACGTTGTTTGGCGCGCTCCTCCTTACCCTGTTGTTTCAAAACGGGCTTTGGCAGAGGATAGCGCTTGCCGTCGTTGCGGCGCTATCCTGCGTGCTCGTTACGCTTTTGATTAAAAAGAGAAGTATTCTGAAGATCGAAAAGTGGCAGGTACTCTGGTTTCTTCCGGTTATCGGCGTGATTGCCATCGGGTTTTATTTTCTCTTTGGCTTGCGCTTCGGATGGACCTCGCAGACCGTTGCGCCTTCCGTAATTTGGGAGAGGATATTGCCCTTTGCCGTGATCATAGGCGGCTTTGAGTGGACAAGACAAGTTCTGCTCTCGCAAAACAACAAATGGGTGACGGGCGCTTCCTTCGTGATCTTCGTCGTATTGGACGCTATCTTGCTTTGGGACGGCGAATTCGTCGGGAATTTTAAGCAGACGATGGAATTTATCGGCTTCGTGCTTTTTCCTGCTGTTACGTCCAATATTCTTTACCACTTCGCGTCGAAGCGATACGGTATGATCCCCGTCGCGATCTACCGAATGATAATGGCTTGCTATGCCTACGTGCTTCCCGTAACGCCTGCCTTGCCAAAGGCACTGCTTGCTTTTTTGCGGCTATTGCTTCCTATTGCCGTATTTCTGTTTCTGCGTATGCTTTACGAGCGCCGCAGATTCGTCGTTGCTCAAAAAAGCGTATACGTTAAAACGGCGACTACTGCCGTAACTATGGTCCTGATGACGTTATGGATCATGCTGATTTCATGTGAGTTCACCTACGGCTTGCTGGTTATTGCTACCGAAAGCATGACGGGCAGTATAGATAGGGGAGATGCAATTATTTATAAAGAATATAACGGCGAGCCTATTCAAGAGGAGCAGGTCGTCGTATATGAGAAGAACGGCGTTACGGTCATACACCGCGTCGTTCGCATAGAACACGTTAACGGAGAGGTCCGTTATTATACCAAGGGAGACTTCAACGAAAACGAGGACGCGGGATATATTACCGCGCAGGATATCGTCGGAGTTACCGACTTAACTTTGAAATATATCGGATATCCAACGCTATGGGTGCGTGATATCTTTAACAGATAACTAAAGGGGAAAGGAGACCGTTATGTCCGAGCTTGAAAAGCTGCAAAGAGCTTTATATCAAAAAAGACGAAACCTGATGATAATGATCCAGGGCATCGTGGCAGTCGTTTTGATTTTTGCTACGTTAGTCGTCAGCCTTGCGTGGGGAATAATGAGCAGGGAGACGTACGTTTATTATACCGAGGACGGAAGCGTTGATTATCGCGTATACCTTGCGGATAATCAGTTTTATACCGAAGAATATCTTGATGAGGAGCATGCGTACGTGGCTACCTTGATAGACCACGTTGCCGCTGATTTTTCATACGATCTCGACTTGAATGCCGACAAGGTGGAGTATTTGTATACCTACGGCGTGGAGGGCCAGCTTCTGATTACCGACAAGGAGTCCGGAGCGGCGCTTTATAATCCGACGTACGAGATTCAAAAGCCCACGACCGTTAAGGAAAACGGAGGAGAGCTTTCTATCCGCGAGAGCGTGAATATCGATTACCATTATTATAACGATCACGCTCGTGATTATATCAACGAGTACGCCCTTACGGGAACGACCGCTACCTTCTTGGTGCGTATGCACGTTGCGGTGCTCGGTGAGAGCGAGAGCCTTGCCGAGGCAAGCAATAATCAATACGTGGTTGAGATGCAGATACCGCTGCTTCGTCCTACGGTCAACATACAGTATACCGAGTCTATTGCCGACGCGGAGCAGAAGCTTCTCGTTCGCGACGACGTTGCTATGACCGTTTTGGGTGTGCTGGCTATCACGCTTGGCGTGCTGTCTGCTCTTATGATCGCGTTTATGGTCGTATTTATCATTCTTTCCCGTGATAAGCATATCGACTACGCAAGACGCGTTAAAAAGGTATTGTCAAACTATAAGTCTTACATACAGCGTATCAACAACGAGTTTGACGCAGAAGGCTATCAGATACTTTTCGTAGATACGATCAAGGAGCTTTTGGAAATTCGCGATACGTTGCAAATCCCGATTTTGATGTACGAAAACGAGGATCGCACCTGCGCTCACTTCTTTATCGTAAATCCCTGCAAGATATTGTATTTGTATGAGATCAAGGTAGAAGAGGAGGAGATAGCAGAGCCGGATCCGGAGCCTATCACCGAGCCCGAACCCGAGCCCGAACCTGAACCCGAGATGGAGATAATTCCCATGGAGGAGGAGATTGAGGGGCTTGAGGAAATGGCTATCCACGAGGATGAGGCCGAGGAGGGTGTAGATGTAGTTGGCGTCGCTTGGCCCGAGAGCATTAAGAGAAACAAAATTTATCGCTACGATCCTAACGGCGAGACGTTGAACCGCGGTGATATCGTTCTCGTTCCTACTATGGACAGAGAGAAAAAGAGGGAGGTCATTCGTGAGGCGACGGTCGTAGACGGAAACTACAAGATCGATCCCGACACGCTTCCTACGCCCTTAAAGAAGATAATTAAGGTTATTAAGCGTAAAATGATAGAGATAATTACGCCGAACGTCGGTGAGTCAGCCGAGTCGGCACAAGCTCCCGAGAGGGGAGAGGATACCGCAGAATAAGCGATATCCAAATCAGAAGGAAAGGAGAAAATCAACATGACGAAAAAGCGCGGTAATGCTATCATTTGTGTTGTAGTCTCCTTTCTTTTCTGCTTTTTAAGTATAGGCTTTGCATTGGTCAACGACGAGCTAAACGTATTCGGCTCGCTTGCGTGGGACTTTGCAACGGCTACTATTCTGGAGAGCGGAAGCGTCGTGAACGACGCTATTATTGACGTATCGGACGGAAAAGCCGTCACTCGTATAGTCGTTGACACGCAGGAAAACCAGCAGGCGGCGCTTGATGCCGCGGGCGTTAAATGGAACGAGGGCATTGAGGTGCAGGTTGCGGATTGCTCCGAAATAATGATGCACTACATTGACGGAACCGTTTATATTCTTTCCAAGGGTGACAGAACTATTCTCGTTAATCCCGACAGTAAGGGACTGTTTGCGTCTCTCGATACCGTTGAGGAGATAGTTCTCCACAATTTTGACACGGCTAACACCAAAAAAATGACGGAAATGTTCCGTGGCTGTACCGCGCTTCGTACCGTCTACGCGATGGAAAGCTTTGACGTGAGCTCCGTGACGGATTCTGCTAATATGTTTGCGGAGTGCTACTCGCTGTACGGTGGAATGGGGACTTACGTATATCCCAATTATCCCACGGAAAGCGCGACCAATAACGGCTTGGATTGCACGATGGCGCGCCTTGACGGAGAGGGAGGAAATAAGGGATATCTGACAGATTCCTTCCATCACTTTGCCGCTTATTTTGAGAGTAACGTGCTTCGCGCGGGTGGCAGAGATTATACTGTCGAGGGAACGGAGGCGACCTTCGTTATCAGTAACTCAATCGATTCGTCAACACATTCCCAGATAGCGCTTCGCTATCTTTTGACGGTTGAAATATTTAAGGACGGCGCTTGGGTGGAGCATACTACCGAGTGGAGATCGATGGCGGCAAACCGTATGGTGACCGATGAGCTTTCCGTGACTCCCATCACGGTGGACGGCGTTACCTACGACAGAGTCCGTGTGACTGCGGCGTGCGCAAGTGGCTCGCTTGACGCGCTCACGGCTGAATTTATATTCACCTACGGCGAATATACCGCAGAGTATTCCTACGCTGACGGCGTTATCTATTTGGCGCTGCAAACGCAGGATAGGGGCGGCGAATACGGCTTTGCTTGGGTGAGCGGTATTGCTCCCGATAATTCGGACCCCAATTTGATATTTACGGACGCCGAGGCGTCGGCGCTCGGCTTGAATGGAGAGCTTAAGGAATATACGGCTTATGAATTCTGCTTCTTCGTAACGGACGCAGGGCTTCGCTCGGCGCTTGAGACAGCCGAGGACGGAGATGCACGTCTTGCCTTGATGGAAAGCTACGTGAGCGTGGCTTTGGCAGACGGACAAAATTAATGAAAGGAGAGGGCTTATGCAGACTAAAATGAAAAAAATATTGAGTCTCGTTTTGTGCGTGTCAATGATTTTGCCCGCGCTTACGATGCCTATTTTTGCATTTGACGGGACGGATGAACTGAATACGGGCGCAGAGCTTCTCTCTGACGCAAATAAGGACGGCATGGATGCCGTAACGAGTACGCAAACCGTTACCGTAGACGGTGTCGATTACGTAATTGAGCGTACTACGCGTTGTATCGGAACTCGAACTTATAGCGTACAGATCCGCTTGCGCTCGGCAGTGGAGTCCACGGACGCTCCTGCGCACATATCCTCGGCGCAGAACGGATATATGACCGTAACGCAGGCAGGCTGGTATCTCTTGGAGCTGTGGGGCGGTGACGGCGCGGACGGCGCGGACAACGTCGGTATGGGCCCTGGTCACCTCTTGGACAGAAAAACCTTTGCGGGCGGAAACGGCGCTAACGGCGGATACGTCTACTGTAAGGTATGGCTTGAGGCAGGTCAGACACTCGTTTATACCATAGGAACGAACGGATCGCAGTCGCTGGCAAGTGACGGTGACGCGGGTGGTGAAAACGGCGAAGGCGGTATCCACGGTGCAGGCGGAAGCCTTGTTATCGGTAGTGGAGGCGGCTTCTCGGCGCTTTATTTCTTTGATAAGGGAGAATTTGATACCGAGTGGGTTACCACGACGGGAGTCAATATTCCCGAAAACGCAAGACTTTCCAAATACGTGATGATCGCGGGCGGCGGAGGAGGCGGCGGCGCAGGAGCGGGAACCTCGGTTTTCCCCTACGACGACAACTTTGCTCCTAACGGAGGTACGGGAGGTACTGTTACCAACGGCGCGTCAGTTACGCTCAAGGGTGAGAGCTACGCAGTAGAGGGATATATTTTTTCGGGAGCTAACGGTCGCTCCAGCCATACCTCGAACGAATACGTAGGTATCGGCGGTACGGCAGTGCCCGGTCCCAAGGTACAGACCGAGCTTGGACTTACGGTGGATCAGCGTCCCGCTAACGACTGGACGGGAACTCATACCGACGAGTCGCCATACGGCGCGGGCGGTACGGGTAACTTCCGAGGCGGCGGAGGCGGCGCAGGCTTTACCGGCGGCTCCGGAGGTAATATGACAAGCTCTCTTGTACCCTCGAACGTCGGTGGAGGCGGCGGAGGCTCGTCCTTTATTGCCGACCACATTACGTATCTTGATGAAAACGGAAATTCCGTTACCAAGCAAGTCTTTTACGATATTGCAAACGACGAGCGCGCAAATCCCTATTTGATGCCCACGAACGTTGCGGACTCTAACCGCCACGCGGGCGTTGGCGTCGGTGGCGCGTGCGAGATAACGTATCTTGGAAACGACGACGATCTTTCCTTACACGCGCTTCAAAACGTTACCTTTACGAGTACGGTCAGCCGTTATTTTACGGTAAATCAGACGTCCTCGGCGTCTACGGGAACGCTCTCTTATTCCGAAAACGCATCGGGTGAGACGACGGTAACGGCTACGGGCCTCGATATTTCGCCCTCCGCGACGGGAGTTTCTTCCAAGGTTGCGGCTATCAATCTGGTGGTGGTCGCGCGGTCGGACTTTGCGGGCGGAAACAGCGTAAAAATGGTGCATGATCTTACGGCACAATTTTTAGACCCGCACGACACCTCAAAGACGATTACGTTGAACGCCGATAAAAACGACACTATGGATTTCGTCAACGTGCCGTTGCGCATGGAGCTCAAAACCAAGTCGTATACGACGTCGATTACTCCGAAAAGCTATAACGTGACTGATTTTTACGAGGATTCTTATGCCTCGGTGCGAAACAGCTTGTCCTCTTATTGGCAGTACGATTATATCAACAGTATAGGCAATTACGAGGTTTATCTGAACGACTCGAAGGTTACGGGGACGGTTTCTGTCTCGTCTACGACTACGTTTTCGGTTCGTTATGCTGTGACGCTCAAGACACCTTCAAC
>JAZQTY010000115.1:0-3287 GCA_045631025.1 Eubacteriales bacterium | reverse complement strand
AGTGTTGTCTTCCTAAGACCGCTTGGCCTCCGACTTCCTTTGCAACTACGGGGAAAGCTCCCGTTCCGGTTCCGCCTCCCATGCCTGCGGTTATGAATATCATATCTGCGCCCTTGCAAATATTCTTGATCTCGTTTACTGCCTCTTCAGCAGCTCTCTTACCGATTTCGGGATTTGAGCCTGCGCCGAAGCCGTTGGTAATCTTCTCTCCGATCACAAGCTTGGTCGGTGCTACCGACTTTTTAAGAGATTGCTTATCGGTGTTAATAGCGATAAATTCAACGCCCTTTACGCCCGTGCTTATCATTCTGTTTACGGCGTTCACTCCTCCGCCGCCCACGCCGATGACCTTAATATTCACCGCGTATTCGCAATTTTCGTCATGTTCGAAAGTCATTTTATATCCTCCTCAAAATCGGGCGTCCAACAAATCCCCGATATATATTTAATTATTTATATAATAATATATTTTCTGCATTTTTTCAAGGTCTTTTTTAAAAATTATACAAATTGTTAATATTTTCATTTTATTGCCAAAAAATTATATTTCTCTATTGAAAAAAAGTCGCTTAAGGTGTATAATTATCTTATCGCAATGTGTAAAAGCGAAAACGAGGTAATACCATGATAAGTATTTACTTTCTTTCGGCAGAAAAGCTAAAGGAACGCGACTTCGATTCGTTGGTCAATTCACTTCCGTTCGGCGAATCAGAGCGTATTCGACTTGCCGCGATAAAGAACTCGACTCACAAATGGGAGTCTCTCGGCGGTCTTATTGCCTTACGGGAACTATCCGAAATTCTCGGAATTTCATTACCCGCAAGCATCGCACGCGCAGCCTCCGGAAAGCCTTATTTTGAAAATGGCGCTCGTGCTTTCGGTATCTCTCACTCCCGTGGCATTTGCGCGGCGGCGATAGCCGACTCGTCGCACACGGAAATCGGTCTTGATATTGAAGTAATTGACGAAAAACACCACTGCGAACAAATAGCAGAGCGCTTCTTTACGTCCGAGGAAAAGCTCCGCTTTGAGCTTTGCGGCAAAACAGCTGATGTATTTTTTTCAACGTGGACGGCAAAGGAAGCTCGTGCAAAGCTTGACGGCAAGGGACTCGGCGCTCTTATTTGTGCAAAGGAATCAAGCGGTGACGTTCCCGTATATCTCTCCCAGCTGACAGTAACCATAGACGATAAGAAGGTCGCCGTTTCGGTATGCTCTTATTCTCCTGATGAACCCATTAAAATATATTTTGATCATGAACCCGATTTTGATTGGAGAATTTTATGAAATCAAAAGAATCATTAATAAGGATACTTTTTAACACATTAAAAATATGGGGAGCAGGTTGGCTAGGCGCACTTTTTGCCTTAATTCCTTATAATGTAGGCAAATTTTTTACCAATGAAAACTTAAAAATCGAATATATTATATTGGTCGTGGCTACAACGATATTTGCCGCAATTGCTTTAATCTTTATGTCGTATAGAGAGTGGTACAAAGAACGTGTGTCGGTATCGACTCGAACGATACTCTTTCATTCGATTGCTCCTGCTCTTGTACATATGCTGTTATGTATAATTTCTTTTGGAAATACTTATATTCTTATGATCCCTAAGTATTTTACGGCGATTCTTGCCAATATGGAGGTGGACGCCATAAATCTCGGCCATGTTTTTTTAACAACTTTGATTTTCAATCCGATATATGCGCTTGCCTTGTTTTTAGGTGGAATAGCAGGACAAAAAAAGCGAGTTAAAGACAGAAAAACATTGTGCGAAAATCCAATGGATAATAAAGAATAAGAAAGGATAAAAATGGATTTTAAACAGATAACCGAAATCTACAAATACAGAACCGAGCTTCATGCCCACTCCCGTCCCGTAAGCAAATGCGGAAGATTTTCTCCCGAGGAGGTAGTAGAAATATACTCGGCTGAAAACTGTCAAACGCTCACTCTTACCAATCATTTAACCACCAAGCATATGGTAGGCAGAACCGAGGACGAGCTTGCAGAGTTTTACGTTAACGATTACTACAAGGCAAAGGAAGCCGCAAAAAAACACGGAATGAACGTAGCCTTCGGTGTCGAGATACGGTTTATAAACACGAATAACGACTATCTCGTTTACGGTATCTGTCCCGAGGACGTAAGGCACATGATAGAATACCTGAACACCGACATCGCCACGTTTTACCGCGATTTCAAGAATGACAAAAACGTAATTCTTCACGCTCACCCCTTCCGTCCTGATATGGAGCCTACGCCAATAGGTTCGGTTGATGGAATAGAAACCTTTAATACCCACCCCGGGCATAATTCCCAAATTGGTGTCGCTACGAGATTTGCAAAGCAGCACGGATTTATCGTAAGCGGCGGAAGTGATTTTCACGAGGCAGGCAGACAAGCGACCTGCCTTATGAGAACGAAGACTCCCATGCTTGATTCTTACGATATAGCAGCCGCACTCAAATCGCGCGACGTAATTTTCGACTTAAACGGTCACGTCGTAATTCCCTATCTTTAATTTAGGAGCGTGAAATGGCAAAAAAATATACGTGGAAAATAAGTGAGCCCCAAGAAAACGCAGAGCCAATCGAGCACAGTGTCACGCTCACCTGCTCATTTATCACGGGCAAGGCGCTCATAAACATTGACGGCGACGAATACGACATCAGCGTAAAGCCGTTTTCCCTGCGCGGAACAAGCCAAGTATTCAGACTTGGAGAGGAAGCCGCAGTTATCGAATTTCCCAAGAAAGGCGACCCTCGCGTTTTAGTCGAGGGCGAGCTTATTCCCTTGGCATAGATCCCTAAATGGCGCTTCGCATCAATATAAATCCCTAACGGTGGTTTAGCGGGCAAAACACAAAAAGAGCAAGGCTTCAAGCCTTGCTCTTTTTTTAGCTGAACTCAAGCTTAAATTAGTTGAGCTCTGCGAAGTACTTAATGGTGCGAACCATCTGGCTGGTGTAGGAGTTCTCGTTATCGTACCAAGAAACAACCTGTACCTGGTAGGTATCGTCGTCGATCTTTGCAACCATGGTCTGAGTTGCATCGAAGAGAGAGCCGTAACGCATACCGATAACGTCGGAGGATACGATCTCGTCGGTGTTGTATCCGAAGGACTCGGATGCAGCAGCCTTCATTGCAGCGTTGATAGCGTCCTTGGTAACGTCCTTACCCTTGACAACTGCAACGAGAATGGTGGTGGAACCGGTGCAGGTGGGAACACGCTGAGCGGAGCCGATGAGCTTGCCGTTCAGTTCCGGAATAACCAGACCGATAGC
>JAZQTY010000114.1:0-2508 GCA_045631025.1 Eubacteriales bacterium | reverse complement strand
GAGGAGACCTACGAGGTCATCGAGGCGATAGATACGGAAAATCCCGAGCTTTTGCGCGAGGAGCTGGGCGACGTACTGCTCCAGGTCGTATTCCACGCGCAGATAGAGACGGAGGCGGAGCGCTTTACCGTTGACGACGTTGCAAACGACGTTTGCGCAAAGCTCATTCACCGACATCCTCACGTGTTCGGCGAGGTAGAGGCGAACACCACCGAAAAGGTGCTCTCCAACTGGGAGAAGATAAAGAGCGACGAGAAGGAGCGCCGTACCGTGACCGATAAGCTTCGCGCTATTCCCCCAATGCTTCCCGCGCTTATGAGAGCCGAGAAGGTAGGGAAGAAGGCGTCGTGCTTCGACTTCGGGGGACGCGACGAGGTAATGGCAAAGGTTCGCGAGGAGCTTTTGGAGCTTGAGGAGGCTATTTCCGAGGAAAACTCGGCGCACGTCGAGGAGGAGATGGGCGACCTTCTTTTGACGCTGACCTCGCTTTGCCGCAAGATAGGAGTTGAGCCCGAGGTGGCGCTCTCCAAGGCGACGGATAAGTTCATAGACCGCTTTGAAACGCTTGAAAATGCCGTTATTTGCGAGGGCAAAGACATAAATTCCATGTCAATGAGTGAGCTTGACGCCGTTTGGGACGAAATTAAACATAAAAAGGTGTAATTTTTTTAAAAAATTGGAGAAAAAAACAAAAAAGCTCTTGTAATTCGCGAAAAAGTGTGATATAATCTAAACATAAGCAAGAGGAATGACATTCCTCGGAAATTTTAAGAAAAAAAGGAAGGATATTTATCATGAACAAGACACAGCTCGCAGAAGTAGTTGCTCTCAAGACTGGACTTAAGAAGAAGGAGGCAGAGGCAGCTGTTAACGCTATGACCGAGGCTGTTGCAGAGGCTCTTAAGGCAGGCGACAAGGTACAGCTCATCGGCTTTGGTACCTTCGACGTTAAGGAATGTGCAGCAAGAGAGGGACGTAACCCCAGAACCGGCGAGACCATCAAGATTGCAGCTTCCAAGCGCCCCGTATTCTCCGCAGGCAGCGCTCTCAAGAACTCCATTAACTAATTAAAGGTTTATTTTCGGGCGATGGCTTCATCGCCCGATTTGCTTTCTATTTTCGGAGGATTTATGAGACTTGATAAGTATTTAAAGGTGTCGCGAATCATCAAGCGCAGAACGGTTGCTAACGATGCGTGCGATGCTGACCACGTGACGGTCAACGGCAGACGCGCCAAGGCGTCCTACGACGTTAAGGTCGGAGACGTGCTTGAAATTGCCTTTGGACAGAGAACGCTCAAGCTTCGCGTGCTGGAGGTCAAGGAAACCGTTGCCAAGGCAGACGCCGCCGCTATGTACGAGGTTATAGAGTAACGCCGCGAATGGCGAAGAGCTACTCCATATTGACGAGCTTCGCGAACCATTCCTCGGCATACTCGGATTTTGAATTTTGCGGTGCGGAGGGTGGAACGCGCTTTTGCTTAACGTCCGCTTGCCACCAGGAAACGAGAACGTCGTAAACGCTTACGGCGTTCTTTTTTGCGTAGGCTAACGCTCGCTTCTCTCGCGACGTTACGTATTCGTGTGTAAGCCCAAAAGAGATAAGACGTGCCTTATCCTCGCTACAAAGCCGCGGCGCGGAGTGTGGGACAGCGGAGCTGTGGGGAAGGGATGAAATCCCTCCGTTTTGCTCGGCGTGCGGCTGATCACCTTGAGGCGGGCAAGCATATATATCAATGCCGTTACCACTCCCACCGTCAATAGCAATATCAATATTATTTTCATTTTCATTACCGTTCCTATTCTCATTATCATTATAGGGTTTTTGAAAAAACCGTTCGGTTTTTTGCGTGAAGACTTCGGTGGACGTCTTTTTCGGTCGTCCGCCTTTTTTGGCGTTTTGGGCGTTCTTTTCGCATTTCTCGGCATACGCCGCACGGTCTCGCGTAAGCGTGTCCTTAATGCCCGCAAAGGCAAGAGCAACGTACGGAGATAGCTCGGCGGTGAGGTGGCCTAGGCGCTCGTACTCGAATATCGCCGTCACAAGCTCACCTCTCTGCTCCATGGAAAGAAGCGCAAAAACGTTCCAAAAACTGTTGTATAGTATAAAGCTTTTGGCTTCAACTTGGGACATCTTTGGGTTCTCCTTTTTGTTTTACGGCAGTATTCTACCACGTTTTTCTCTGCCAAACCATGACCTTAACTGCCATCGACTGCCATTTTTTGGGGGGGCGCGTTCCACCTTTTGTGTACAAAAGGTGGAGCCAAAAAACTTTATACGAATTTATTATTAGACGAACACATCGAGGGAATATTATTTATCGGTCGAATATTGTTGGTGTGCTCTGATGTAGAAAGACGGCGGACTCTACGCACCGCAAAACGAAACGCAACAAATCAATAAAATTGCCTTGAACGCGGCTCATTCTAACGATAAGCCTTCCCCAATGGAGAAGGTGGCACGAGCCTTGCGCGAGTGACGGATGAGGAGATCGCCAGACCGATAACC
>JAZQTY010000113.1:0-2432 GCA_045631025.1 Eubacteriales bacterium | reverse complement strand
TTCCTGCTGCGGCAGAGCATGCCGATGCCGATCATCAGAAGCACCGGCAGAACCGTCTTCAGCAGCACCCTTCTTGTCAGCAAGTGCTTCCTTTGTGTTAAGTGTCTGTGCATCAGCGGTACGAACAACAACACACTGCTCATTGTTCATATAAGCGTAAGAGAAATCAACCTTGTCGCTTCTCTGAACACCGTCGTCGTCAGCACAGTTTGAGGTAAATCCGTTCCAGATGCAGTTAATAGTTCCTGCCTCAAGCTCAAGATACTTGTTGGACCATTCGATCTTCTGGAATTCGATTTCCATACCGAGCTTTTCTGCAACAGCCTTTGCAAGCTCCGTATCAAATCCAACCAGCTCGTTATTCTCATCGAGATAATTCATAGGCTCGTAAATGGTATAGCCGACGATCAGCTTATTGTCGTTTTTCTGGCATGAAGTCGTTGCCAAGAAGCAAACGCTGCACAGAATAAGTGCAAGCACAAGGGATACTACTTTTTTCATAAAAATGTCCTCCATATCGCATAGCGATTTTAATTTTAATGCTTTACCTTGGTAAAGCGCTATAATATAATAACATACTTCCTACGTTTTGTCAAGTGCTTTCGGCAAGTTTATTAAAAATATTTGTCGAAAGTTTATTTAATTAAATTTTTATGTTTACATTTTAGTCATTGAATTTTTGAGGAATATAGTATATAATATCTCTGTAAGAAAACAAGGAGAGATTTTATGGATTACAGAGAAATTTATAAGCATTGGCTTGAGAGCGCGCAAATTGACGAAGCTACCAGAAAAGAGCTCGAGGCTATGGCGGACAATGATGCCGAAATCAAGGAAAGATTCTATAAGGAGCTTGAATTCGGTACCGGTGGTCTACGAGGAGTTATCGGCGCGGGTATCAACCGTATTAACAGATATATCGTAAAAAAGACTACGCAGGGATATGCCGAATATATTAAAAGCATGGGAACGGACGCTTGCCGACGCGGAGTAGTGATTGCTCACGATAACAGACGCTTCAGCGTTGAGTTTTCCAAGGAGACAGCCGGCGTTCTTGCAGCAAACGGAATTAAGGCTTACGTTTTTGATTCGCTTCGCCCGACTCCGGAGCTTTCTTTTGCCGTAAGATATCTCGGCGCATTCGGCGGAGTTGTTATAACCGCTTCTCACAACCCTCCGGAATATAACGGATACAAGCTTTACGATGAAAGAGGCTGTCAGCTCGTTCCCTCGGTTAACGATTTGATAGTTGCCGAAATATCTAAAATTGATGATCCGCTGACGGTTAAATCTCTGTCCCTTGAGGAAGCGGGGGATCTTATAACAGTGCTCGGCTCTGACGTTGACGAGGCGTACTACAAGGCGGTTATGGGAATAAGCATTTGTCCCGATTTAAAGAAGGATATTAAGATCGTTTATTCTCCCCAGCACGGTACGGGTAACGTTCCCGTAAGAACCGTACTTGACCGGCTTGGATATAACGTTATTCCCGTAATTGAGCAGTGCGATCCCGATACAGAGTTCAGTAATACGAAAAATCCCAATCCCGAAACGAACGAGGCTTATGAGCTTGCCTTTGAATATGCAAGAAAATACGACGCTGATATAGTCATAACGAATGATCCTGACTGTGACAGACTCGGTGTGGCTGTAAAAGCTAACGGTGACTACGTGCGTATGACGGGAAATCAGTCTGCCGCTGTGTTGCAGGAGTATATCCTTTCCAATAGAGCAAAGAACGGAACTATTCCAAAGAACGGAGTTATGTTCAATACGGTCGTCACCTCCGACCTTGGCGACAGAGTTTGCGCAAAGTATGGAGTTGTTACCGAGAAAACGCTTACCGGATTTAAGTTTATCGGAGATAAGATCTATCTGCACGAGCTTGCGGGTGACAGGGAGTTTGTATTTGGCTATGAGGAAAGCTACGGATGCCTCGTTGCCGATTTCGTTCGTGATAAGGACGCAGTTCAGGCTTCTCTTATGCTTTGTGAGGCGGCTGCATTCTACGCGGCTCAAAACAAGACCTTGCTCGACGTGTTGAACGAGCTTTACAAAGAGCACGGTTTCTTCCTTGACGCTCTTGATAATTTTATGTTCAAGGGAATTGACGGAGCAGAGAAAATGTCTGCCCTCATGGAAAATCTCCGTAACAAGGCTCCTAAATCTGTAAACGGAATTGACGTTGTTAAAACAGAGGATTTCCTTTCTGCGGAAATGCAGAATCAGGGATTTCCGTCCTCTAACGTTCTCAAATTTACGCTTGCAGACGGAAGCTGGGTTGCAGTTCGTCCGAGTGGAACAGAGCCAAAGTGCAAATTCTATTTTAGTATAGTTGCCGAGAATGAAGATGAGGCAAAGAAAAAGCTTCCTTTCGTAAGAGAGGCGTTTGAGGTTTATTGTAATTGATAACTAAAACGGATATAAAAAGA
>JAZQTY010000112.1:0-2191 GCA_045631025.1 Eubacteriales bacterium | reverse complement strand
TGGCTACGATCCGACTTCACCTCTACCTTCGGTATCCCCTACATGGCGCACGACGTTAATTTCTCGGGATACATGATCGAGGTCCTTTCTTGGAAATCTCACACCACCACTTATCCCGAATACTATCAGGTAAAGTGCTTGGTTCAGAAGAGCTACGACCCCGTTTGCGCTGAAATGCTGCAGCTCAACTACGAGGGCTTGGTATTTGACCTCGGCTTGATGTTCTCGAATACCATCAAGTATAAGTCGGCAATAGTACAGTATACGACGCTGTCCAATAATACCAAGAATATGGCAACGCTCTATGCTGAAACCAAGGGTCAGACCAATCTTGCAGTTCAAGGTATCATTGATACTATCGAAGGACTCCCCGAATAATTTTTGAATTTTGCAATTATGCAGAACGATGCCCTGCGGAATAAATATAAGTTATTTCGCAGGGCAAAGTGTCTTATATTGGATTCACGGCTTGCCCGTGAACAAGGAGAATGTTTTATGAAAAAAAAGCTTTTGATTTTAATTTCCATCGTCCTTGCGGTGCTTAATATATTAAGCGCGTGTGTAAAAACACCGAGTGACGTGGAAACCGAAGCCGAAGACGTCACTACGAGCGAGTCGGTCGTTAAAGAAAAGGATGCTTTGCTTGTTAACGGTATAAATATTACTGATTATACCGTGGTTTACGACGGCAGAGCTTCTATCGGCTCCGACGACGCGCAGAAGTATTTTAATTCCAAATTGAAGCAGACCTATAAGATAGAGCTTGAGGCAAAAACCTCCTCCGTTGACGGATATCAGATATTTATAGGTAAAAAAGGGAACGACTCGGGTATATCCTCGTTTTTTAACTCCTGCGAGGACGGAATGATAGGCTTCGACGGTAAAAACGTTTATATCTTGGCGAAGGATAACGCGGGGCTGTATAGCGTTATAGACGCGTTCTTCGGTAAGACGGTTGAAAACGGCGATTACGCCGAGATAACCGTATCTCAAAACGAGAAGGTCGCAACCACCAAGGATAGCTTAAGAGTTATGACCTATAACGTGCTTAACGACTTATATTACGACGAGGATAAAAAGATTCCCAGAGATATTTCCGCGATTGCCGAATTTATAAAGTCGCAGGATGTGGATGTTTTTGGTACCCAAGAAACCAACGCTACGCATAAAAAGGAAATACTTGCGGAAATGCCTAATTACGAATGCCACGAGGGAATCAAGCTTAAGGACTCCAATATTTATAATATGATCTTTTGGAACGCCGATAAGTATAAGAAGGTTTCCTCCGGCTTCCAATATATGAGCTCAACGCCCTACGTTGAGTCCAAAATTCCCGAGTCCAATTCTTACCGTGGATTTTCTTACGTCGTTCTTGAAAGTCTTGCAACGCATAAGCAGTTTATGTTCGTTAACGTACACGTAACGTACAGAAACGCGCAAGGTGACGTCAACGACGACAACGCAAGATTTAAGCAGGTCCAGTATCTTAATAAGTTTCTTGAGGGAAGTAAATGCGAGGGAATGCCCGTTATTCTCGTCGGTGACTTTAACTCGATTCCGTCGAGCGGCACTATAAAGTCCGTTGAAAATCTTGAGCGCTTTGACAGCGCGTTAACCGTTGCAAAGAGCAAGGATGACGTGGGCGGAACTCTCTCGGGCGTATCCGGATGTACGGGACGTGACAAGGACAAATATATTTTTGACCATATTTTCGTGACGAGCGACAGAATTGCTACCGATTATTATTCTGTAATCGACGCGGACTGCAAGCAAAACGGAAGATACCTTTCCGACCATTTGCCCATAGTTGCGGATATTACGATATATTAAGTTTAGGTCGGGTTGACTTTCGTATCGAAGAACTGCAATTTTGCTTCGAGCCTTGCAAATCCTTATATAGTTTAACTTAAGAGTTGCCGACGTTTGAGTAAAAAATAGTGAATATAAATAAAAAAACGCGAGTCAAAAGTGGCATTTCTTTGTATATATGTATCTTGTCTTTGTTGAAGATTGTTATAAATCGTAGTATAATTTAACTAAACTATCGTAACGTGAGCTTTGGATTTGTACGATGAAATAAAAGTCGAAATAAAAGTCGAAATAAAAGTCAAATGCATAGGGAGGAACTTTATGAAAAAAACGGTTGCACTTTTGCTGGCGCTTCTTATGCTGTGTCCGCTTATAGTGTCTT
>JAZQTY010000111.1:0-2277 GCA_045631025.1 Eubacteriales bacterium | reverse complement strand
CTTTCCTTAAGCTCTCTTATCTTCTTTTCCTTATCTGCGGGATAAACGTTTGAAATAGCGGTATCTATCCCGATTTGCCTTGAAATAGCCTCGGCAGTTTTCTCATTATCTCCCGTCAGCATAATTACGTCAATGCCCATTTGGTGAAGCTCACTTACTGCCTCTATACTGCTTGCCTTTACCTTGTCAGCGACGGAAATCAAGCCGATAAGCTTGCTGTCACAAGTAAAATACAAGGGAGTTTTTCCTTGATTTGCAAAGTTCTCACCCTTCTCAAACAGCTCTATCGATTCAATACCGCACTCACGCATTAGTCTTTGATTGCCGGCAAAGCAAAGCTTACCGTTTACGTAGGCGCGAACACCTCCGCCTGCTATTTGCTCAAAGGTCTCAACCGTATATAAATCAACCTTTTGCTCCTTGGCTTTTTCAAGAATTGCTACTGCAAGCGGATGCTCCGAGGGGCTTTCTATCGATGCGGCAATACGCAAAAGCTCCGCATCGTCAATAACAGAAACGACGTCGGTAACTACGGGCTTGCCCTCCGTAACCGTTCCCGTTTTATCAAGAACTACGGTATCAATCGTTTTAGTAAGTTCAAGCACTTCAGCGCTTTTTATCAAAATACCCTTTTCCGCGCCCTTGCCCGTTCCTACCATAATAGCAGTTGGAGTCGCAAGTCCCAGAGCGCACGGACAAGAAATAACCAAAACGGAAATACCGATAGAAAGCGCGAATTCAAAGCCGTATCCCGCTATCATCCACACGACAGCGGCTACAAGCGAAATACTCATTACCGTAGGAACGAATATAGCGCTTATCTTATCTGCGAGCCTTGCGATAGGCGCTTTGGATGCAGTAGCCTCGTCCACGAGCCTTATAATCTCGGATAGCGCGGTATCCTTGCCAATCTTTTCGGCACGCATTTTAAAGTAGCCCGTTTTACTTACAGTTCCGCCTATAACCTTATCTCCAAGCTGCTTTTCAGACGGCACACTCTCGCCTGTAAGGGCGGACTCGTCAACGGAGGCAAAGCCCTCGATTATCACTCCGTCAACGGGTATCGCTGCACCTGCCTTTACAACAACTATATCTCCTACTCTTACCTCGTCAGTATGAACGGTTATTTCAATACCGTTACGAATGACGATTGCCGTTTTAGGCGCAAGATCCATAAGGCGTTCAATCGCTTGCGAGGTTTTCCGCTTTGCACGCGCCTCTAACGTTTTTCCGAGTGTGATAAGCGTCAAGATCATTCCGGCGGATTCGAAATACATGTCCATCATAAAGACATGAGCCGTTTCCGCGTTACCGTGACCGAGCGCGAATGCTATTTTGTAGGTTGCGTAAATGCCGTAAAGAATTGCCGCACCCGAGCCGACGGCGATCAGCGAATCCATATTCGGCGAGCCGCGAAGCAAATTCTTGATTCCGACTTTAAAATACCTGTATTCGGCGATAACGATCGGCAAAAGCAGAAGAATCTGCGTAAGCGCAAAGACCATTGCGTTCTCCACGCCGAGGAATATGGGCGGAAGCGGCCAGCCCATCATATGCCCCATAGAAAGATAAAACAGAGGCGCGGCAAAAATAACGGAAACTATCAGACGTTTTTTGAGAGATTTATATTCCAAGTCGTAGGAGCTTGATTTTGATGACTTTGCCATGTCGCTTTTTACGTTTCCGTTTTTCAGCGCGGCGTCATATCCCGCTTTTCTGACCTTATCAATAATGTCCTCGACGCGCACCTTACTTTCGTCAAGCGTTAGAGTCATACTGTTTTTGAGGAGATTGACCGAAACGTCAGAAACACCGTCCATAGACGCTACGCTTTTTTCTACTCTCGCAGAACAAGCAGAGCAAGTCATTCCGCTTATATCAAAATATTCCTTTTTCAAGCCTATCCTCCCCTTTTTTATTCGCGTTCTACGCAAAATTTCAAAAAACAAGTAACATTAGTATTTTACCACAAAATAATAAGAATGTCTATATTATTTTAAAATAAAAACGAACGGGACGATGAAGATTCATAATCCCGTTCATTTTATATGTCTTATAAGTCTTTTCATAAACTTTTTTAGCGTCCATATTTGGCAATACAGTATTTTTTACGCTGATAACTGCGTCGCACGCCTGAGGCACGCTGTCATATATCCCTGCGCCAACACCTGCCAAAAGTGCAACGCCCAGCGCACCGCCCTCTGAGGAATTAACTGTTTCAACGGGACAGCCGAACATATCAGCTTGCATCTGTCGCCAAAGGGGGCTTTTACCGCC
>JAZQTY010000110.1:0-2722 GCA_045631025.1 Eubacteriales bacterium | reverse complement strand
GAAGGAAAGATTCTTCAACGAGGAGGACTACCTCCGCTTGAAGGATAGCTACATCCTTACACCCGAAAAGCTCAAGAATGCAAAGGACGACTTGATCATACTTCACCCGCTGCCCAGAGTAAACGAGATCGCGGTATCCATCGACGACGATCCCAGAGCGTGCTACTTTAAGCAGGTATACTACGCAAAGATAATGAGAATGAGCCTTATACTTAAGTGTCTTGGGGAGGAAAAATAATGAATATAGATTCTATCAGAAACGGTATAGTTATTGACCACATCACAGCCGGAAGAGGAATGGAGATCTACCGTCTCCTGGGTCTTGATAAGCTTGACTGCTCTATTGCTATAATAAAGAACGTTCACAGCAACAAGATGGGCAAGAAGGATATAATTAAGATAGACGCGGACATCGAGCTTGATATGAACGTCCTCGGCTACGTTGACCCCGGCGTTACCATCGACGTAATTAAGGATAGCAAGCTTATAGAGAAAAGAAGAGCTACCTTGCCCCGTGAGATAAAGAACGTTATTTTCTGCAAGAATCCCCGTTGCATAACGAGCACCGAGCAGGAGCTTCCTCACGTATTTAAGCTTACGGACGAGAAAAACAGAATATTCCGTTGCATTTATTGCGAAACTAAAGCAGGTAACTAAAATTTAATAAGAACATATTGTAAAAATTGTACCGCAGAATTGACATTTTCGTCGTTTTGCGGTATAATTATTGTAATAAATTCAGGAGGTATGGTATGTATCCAAACGAGATATTGCCCGGAATTGATTTTTACGTTATAATGCTTTGCGTTGCGGCAGTTTCCGCTATAATAACATATAGACTTTTGGCAGACAAACGCGGACTTGGCGCGAAGCTTCAGAATTTGTGCCTTTTTGATGCTGTTGCTTCAATAGTCGGTGGATATTATTTCGCTGTTTTGTTTCAGGCAATTTACAATATTGAAAAGAATGGTGGATTTAAGCTTGACGCGAACACGGGCGCTACCTTTTACGGCGGTCTGATAGGCGGAGCGACTCTGTTTTTGTCAATCTATTTTATAGCAGGCAGAATTATGTTTGGCAAGGGCGGAGAGCACGTTAAGGAGTTCTTTACCATTACTAACGTAGGCGCGGCTTGCGTGGTTATAGCACACGGCTTTGGCCGTATCGGTTGCCTTTTTGCCGGATGCTGTCACGGTGCCGTAACAGACGCATGGTACGGCATATATATGAGAGACCTCGGTCAAAAGGTCGTCCCAGTACAGCTTTTTGAGGCGTTGTTCCTTTTTGGACTTTTCGCGCTTTTCTTGGTGAGAATATTGAAAAATCAAAATTACAATTTGCCTATATATATGTGCGCGTACGGTATTTGGAGATTTTTTATTGAATACGCGAGAACGGATTACAGAGGCTCAACCTTTATAAGCTTTCTTACCCCCTCGCAGCTTACGGCAATTCTTATGGTCGTCGGCTCGGTTGCGGTATTTCTGCTTGAATACTTCGCAAGAAGAAAGGCTGACAAAAAGCAAAGCGTGGAGGAGGCTTGATGAGCGCTGTAAAAAAAAGAATTTACGTCGTGCTTGCGGCGGCGCTCTTTATCGCGCTTTTAGTGCTTGAAATATTTCAAAAAAATATTTTCACCTCACCCGCATACGGACAAAATCTGTACGTGCTTTCAAGCCGCGCGCTTGGAGGCATGGCGTGCGTTTTGTTTATACTTGCGTTTTCGTCAAAAAATATTATTTTTCCGAGACTCGGTATAAAAACGTTTCTTGTTTTTCTGCCTTGTATGGCAATCGCTATAAACAATTTTCCGTTTATAACGTTCTTTAGCGGTAGAGCAATGGTTGACGCATCCCCGACTTTTATTGCCGTATACGCGCTCTCCCAGCTTGCTGTCGGCTTCTTTGAGGAAATGGCGTTCAGAGGCTGTATTTTTACGGTGGTTTTACAAAGATGTAAGAAAAACAGGCTCGGTGCTTTTTTAGCTATCGTAATCTCCTCGGTGATATTCGGTATTATACACGCCTTGAATATCTTTACGGGCGCTAATCCGGGCGCAGTAGTTTTGCAGATAGGCTATTCATTCCTTATAGGAGGAATGTGCTCCGTCGTGCTTCTTAAGACCTCAAATATATGGTATTGCGTTATATTGCATGCCGTTTATAATTTTGCGGGAGGCGTAGTTCCCAACTGTGGCGGCGGTGTGATATGGGATACCCCAACCGTTGTTCTCACGGCGGTCGTTGCAGTTATCGTTGCGGCATACGTAATATTCCTGTTGTTTACGATACGTCCGACGGAGATATGGGAAGTATTGAATGACGGTGATAAAGAGACACAAACCAGTAATTAAAAATAATATTTACGGAGAAAAAATGATTTCTTACGCTGATATAAAAAATGATAACGTCATAAATACGTATATAAAGCGCGCAGACGAATCTCTTACGGCGCTCGGATATACCGAGCATAGCTTCGCGCACGTAGGGCGCGTTGCGGCAAGCGCGGAGTATATACTCTCCGAGCTTGGTTATTCGGAGCATGATATCGAGCTTGCCAAGATCGCCGCACACATGCACGATATCGGAAATCTCGTAAACAGAACCGATCATTCGCAAAGCGGCGCGATAATGTCCTTCCGTATACTTGATAATATGGGTATGCCGGCGGAGGATATTGCCACCGTCGTGACGGCAATCGGAAATCACGACGAGGGAACGGG
>JAZQTY010000109.1:0-4693 GCA_045631025.1 Eubacteriales bacterium | reverse complement strand
CTTGGCCTCCGACTTGAAGAAAAGCCCACGACCATGAGTTGGGCGTGAGATATAAGTTTTGTTTCTATATAGCTCTATATAACGCAAAAGCTCCCCCAACGGGGAGCTTTTGCGTTATATTTCTTTTAAAATTAAAAATCCTTTATCCATTTAACGGCAAGGTCTGTCCATACCTCTGTATGAGGAACGATAAAGTGGGGGTTACCATCTGAAGTCTCCTCGTTACACAGCGAAAGACCGTGAGGACCTTTAGGAAAAATGTGCGCCTCAAAAGGAATACCTGCCTCTGCAAGCGCGGAAGCGAACATGATTGAGTTCTGTATGGGTACGGTTTTGTCCTCGACGGTGTGCCAGAGAAAGGTAGGAGGAGTTGTGGAGTCGACGTTGAGCTCCAAGGAGAATTTTTTAATATCGTCCTCGGTAAGCTCACAAATGTCAGAGCGACCACTTACGTTTTTTGCAGTTCCTGCGTGTGTGTATTTACCTACCGTTATAACGGGATAGCAGAGAATCATTCCGTCAGGACGGTTAATTCCTTCGGGTGCTTCTCCCGAGGAAATTCCGAGCGCGTCGCGTACTACGGGCAAATTCCAGAGTGTTCCTGCGCTTGCCGCAAGGTGTCCGCCTGCGGAAAATCCGATAACGTATATTTTTTGAGGGTCGGTATTGTCAACTGCCGCGCGCTCGCGAACAAGCTTTATAGCCTTTGCAACCTGAATGAGAGGTGCATAATCCTTGGCTCTTTCCTTTATGGAGTAGTTGAGAAGATATGCGTTCATGCCCTCGCCGAAAAAGCGTCTTACGATGGGCTCTGCCTCACGGGGAGAAACGAAGCTGTATCCGCCGCCGGGACAAACGACGACTGCCGGACGGGGGGAGACGGCGAAGTTTTGATCACATACGTATGCCGTAAGAGTTGCCTCGGGGTATTCTTCCCAAAGATTGAATTTTTGATAAAACATAGCTATATCCTGCCTTTTTTGAAATTACAAGGCAATTATAGCATATATTTTTTGTCAAGTCAATAGAGGTAAAAATATAAATCGAAATTTTGTCAAACTTCTTGACAATCTAAAAAAAAGTGCTATAATAAATACGTAATGTAGAAGAGTAAGACTATGAGCGTGAAGTGCCTGTGGGACGGGGAGTTGTCCATGGGACGAAAAATCAGTTGATTTGCGGCTCGTTGTCTGCATCCCGCTTCATACGGTAAAAGGGTAGTCCTTATGGCAACGCGCGCCTTCTTTATCCCGAACCTATGAGTCGAGGAAAAGGAGGTGTTTTTTTATGAAAAACAGAGCAACGCTCTTTAGAAGCATAAAGGGAATGACTATCTCGGCAATGCTCGTAGCCATGAGCGTCGTGATAGGTATTTTTTGTAAAACGTATCTTAATTTTGGACTTGGACTTTTCAGAATAACCTTTGAAAATCTGCCGATAATCGTTTCGGGTATTCTTTACGGTCCGATAGTTGGTGCAATAGTCGGGGCGGCAACCGATCTAATTAGCTATCTCTTGTCCCCGCAGACATATCCGCCAAATCTTATAGTTACGGCAGGCGCGGCAACGATCGGCGCGGTGGCGGGGATTGTCAGCAGACTGATAGTAAAGAAAAAGGGCAAAAGACAGATAATACTTTCCGGTGCGCTTTCGCACGTTACGGGCTCAATGATAATAAAAACGATAGGACTTTATCAGTTTTACGGAATTTTGGTGCTTTGGCGTATACCTCTTTATCTGGTAATAGCATCTGTGGAGATTTTTATTATTTGCCTTTTGTTTGACAGAGCGTCGTTTAGACGCGCTGTGGGCTATGTGGGAGGATAATGCTTATGAATTATAATGAATCGCTTGAATATATACACGGCATAAGCTGGTGCTTCTGCAAGCCGGGTCTTGAGCGAATAAGCGAGCTTTGCGAAAAGCTCGGACACCCCGAGCGAGGACTTAAATTTATACACGTTGCGGGCACGAACGGGAAAGGCTCTTTTTGTTCTATGCTATCAAGCATACTTTCGAGGGCGGGATACAGGACGGGACTTTATACCTCTCCGTATATCCGCATTTTCAACGAGAGAATGTGCATTGACGGCGAGCCTATCTCAAATAACGAGCTTGCAGAGATAACCACCTATGTGCGCCCGATAGCCGAGGGAATGACGGATAAGCCTACGGAGTTTGAGCTTATAACCGCCGTGGCTTTTGAGTATTTCAGACGTCACGAGTGCGACGTCGTGGTGCTTGAGGCGGGAATGGGAGGCAGACTTGACTCGACGAACGTAATAAGAGAGCCATTGCTCTCGGTTATTACGGGAATTGCCCTTGATCACACGGCGTTTCTTGGGGATACCGTGGAAAAGATAGCCGGAGAGAAGGCGGGAATAATTAAGGACGGTCGCCCCGTGCTTTTTGGCGGCGAGGACGAATCGGCTTACGCCGTTATCGCCGCGACTGCTAAAAAAGAAGGAAGCAGATGTCATCGTACCGATTATGATAAACTTAACATCAAAGAAGCAACTCTTTCGGGAACTGCGTTTGATTTTGGTGTATGGCACGATATGAAAATAGCGCTTCTCGGACTATATCAGCCAAGGAATGCCGCTTCCGTGTTGACCGCCGTAGATATTCTGCGCGACGGCGGACTTGATATTTCCGATGCCGCCGTGCGCGACGGGCTTTTGTCTGCGCGCTGGCAGGCAAGATTTGAGATCATTGAAAATGAGCCTCTCGTTATTTTTGACGGTGCGCATAACCCCGAGGGAATTGACAGCGCCGTAAGGAGCATAAAGCATTATTTTGACGATAAGGTCTACGTGCTTACGGGCGTGCTCAAGGACAAGGACTACGGCTATATCGCCTCGTGCCTCTCCAAGATCGCCTCGGTTGCATTCGTTATGACTCCGGATAATCCCCGTGCGCTTGCGGCAGAGGAGTATGCGGCAGTGCTTACTAAAAACGGAGTTGAGTGTCACCCCTGCGAGACCGTTGAGCAAGCGTTTGTCTTGGCGAAGCAAAGGGCACTGCGCGACGGCACACCACTCGTTTGCCTTGGCTCGCTTTACACTTACTGTCAAATAATAAAATAAATTTTTATTGACTTTGGGCGCTCCCTGTGGTATAATGTACCCTACGTGAGTTCGAAACCATCCTCACGAAAAACAAAACTACGGAGAAATATTTATGAAAAGAAATGCAAAAACGGTATTTATATGTCAAGGTGCGATAATCGCCGCGCTTTACGTCGTACTGACATACGTTGCGAAGTTGTTTGGACTTGATTCGGGTGTTATCCAGGTAAGAGTGTCGGAGATGCTCTGCATACTGCCTATATTCACACCTGCGGCAATTCCCGGGCTTTATCTCGGTTGCCTTATTTCAAATCTTTTGACGGGCGCCGTATGGCTTGATATTATCGCAGGACCGATAGCAACGCTCATAGGTGCGCTCGGTACGTATTTTTTGAGAAAGTACCCGATAGCCGCTACCTTGCCTCCCGTTTTGGCAAACGCGTTCATAGTTCCTTTCGTTCTTGCTTACGGATACGGTATGGAGGAAGCAATCCCCTTTATGATGCTTACGGTGGGAATCGGTGAGATTATTTCCGTTTGCGGCTTGGGCACGGGACTGTATTTTTCTTTAAAAAAACACGCGAACAGAATTTTTAAGATAAAATAATCAAAAAGCGAACGCCATGCGTTCGCTTTTGGCTTATTAAAATACAGTTTCAATGATCTTATTTGCGTTAGGAGGGGAATATATCCATTTATCTATATGCGCGACGTTCTCGCAGTCAACGAAATATTTAATCGGAGATATTGTCTTGCCGCCTCGGTAGGCGTCAATTAGCACGAGCTTTATTTTCATTCTGTCGGGAAGAATGCTCTTTATGTAAACGGCGGCGTACTCGCCAACCCTTGCAATATCTTCGTCGTCAGTACCCTCGCGAAGCTCCGCAAGCCCCGCAAGATTTGGAGATAGCTCCACGAAAACGCCGTAAGGCTCAATGCTTCTCACGATTCCCGCAACCGTTTGCCCAACTTCAAAGGCTGATGCGTTTTCCTGCCACGTTCCGAGTAACTCTCGCATACTGACGAATATTCGCCCCGCATCGCGGTCGATGGATTTGATGACCGTGAAAATCTTATCTCCGACGGACAGACGGTCGGAGGGGTGGGAGATTCGGGAGACGGAAATCGAGTCGATCGATAAAAGGGAAACTACTCCGCAGCCGACGTCTACGAATGCGCCGAAGCTGTCGAGATGTGTGACTTTTGCTTCAACGATATCTCCGGGTATCATATCGCAAAGATACGACGTGAGACATTCCTTTTGAGCCTCTCGTCGAGAAAGTATTGCAATCTCCTTGCCGTCCTCAAGAGTGAAGCCCATCACCTTAAAGCAAACGGGCTTACCAACTCGCGTTATAACGGCAATATCCTTGATAGCTGCGGACGTCGGGGTGTATAGCGCTTCTGATTTGTCAATTATGCCTGTCATGCCGTAAAGATCGACGTGCAGGCGCATGCGGCTGTCGCAGAGTAGGGCAGTAGCCTCAAGTATTTTACCCTCACGCATGGCGTGCTCAAGTCCTTGACGGCTGCTGATATATTCGCGGTTTTCATGAGTCCCGAAAAGATACCCCTCGGGGCGGTAGCGGTTTGTCATCTAATATTAAACCTCCTTCTGTACGATG
>JAZQTY010000108.1:0-8527 GCA_045631025.1 Eubacteriales bacterium | reverse complement strand
GTGCGTACCGTATATACGTTGAGCGTTGGAAGGAAAAGGGTTGCCCTCCGAAGTATTGGCCGTATAACGTGCTGACGGGTGATCCCGTTACCGAGGAAAAGCTGCTTGACGCTATTGAGAACGGCGCTTATGGCAGATGCGTTTTCCATTGTGACAATAACGTAGTCGACCATCAGGTCGTGCAGATGCTCTTTGAGAACGGCGTTACGGCAACGCTTCAAATGAACGCCTTTAATCTCGGCGGCGGCAGAAGAATTACCGTTTTCGGCACTTACGGCGAGGCGTATATGACGGAGGAAAGCATAATTCTTAACGTTTACGGACAGCCCACGGAGGTGATCGACGTGACCGTTAAGGAGCACGGCCTTGATTACGCACACGGCGGAGGCGACGCTCGCATGATAGACGCGCTTTACGGTATGGTTTCGGGCGAGAAGCCACTTGAAACCGGGCTTGAAGCGTCGATAGAGAGCCACCTTATCGGCATAAGAGCAGAGCAATCAAGGCTTTTGGGCGGTAAGACGCTTGCAGTACACGAGTGATATATTGATATATAATGAAAGAATATCTTAAAAGCTTTTTGAGGGATTTTGAATATCCCGATGAGTGCCGAGCGCTCCTGCTTTCCTGTTATGACTCGATCGTGGCGGACGGAGAGCGCAGAGACGCACTCGAAGCCGTGCTTGCGGCTTATTCCGACAACAAGAACGTCAGCTATTTCGTGATAGAGGAATACGTCCTGAAGATTTCCAAGGATTTTGAATTTCACGAATATACGGTTTGGTTGTTGGTTTACGTACTTATGACTAAACGCCTGCTTGAGCTTTACCGCGAAAGCGGTTTGTCGCTGAAGCTTTGGCGCGAAAGTATAAAGGACCTGAAAATAAAGACGGAGGAATGCAGAGAGGTCAAGGGAATATGCGGCACGTTCGTAGGCTCTTGGTTCCCGAATTTCTTTCGCCTGCGCAGATTTGCGCTTGGGAGATTGCAGTTTGAGCTGACCACCTACAAGGGCGAGCAATTCGTTTGCTCCGACGGAACGGCGGTGAGCGAGGGAGACGCGGTGCTTGCGGTACATATACCTCGTTCGGAAACGGCGCTTTCAAAGGAAAACTGTGACGCGGCGTATACGGCGGCGGCAGAGTTTTTTGCAAAGGATTTTCAGGGCGAAAAAATCGTTTTTACTTGCAGCAGCTGGATGCTTTATCCAAAAAACTCCGAAATACTCCACGAAAGGTCGAACACGCGGCGCTTTGGAGAGGAATACGAAATAGTTTCGGTGTCCTACGACGAAGCGGGGGAGCACCCCGAGGCGTGGCGAATTTTCGGCGTTGAGTGTAACGGAAACGTAAAGGATTTGCCCGAAAGCAGTCACCTTATGAGAGCGTACAAGGAATATATGCTCGGCGGAGGCGTAACGGGCAGGGCTTACGGAATCAAGCTTTTGCAGAAAAACGCGAAATGACGTAATTTTATACGGAAAGGGGAGATTACTGACAAAATGAAAGGACCTCTATCCCCGCATCCCGACGGGATGCAAAAATAAGAAATTTTGAAAGGAAAAATGACAATGAACAAAAGAATTTTATCCATTATTCTCGTTCTCTCAATGCTCGTAGGCATGTTCACGATCGTGCCTATGACGGTAAGTGCGGAAGAAAAGTCATTCGCCGGTGGCGACGGTTCTGAAAATACTCCTTACGAGATCGCCGACGCAGGAGACCTTGCGTATCTTGCAGAGCTCGTAAACGGAAATGTCGATAGCGGCAAATATCGTACGGCACATTACAAGCTTATTGCTGATATTACTCTTAAGGGTGAAAATAACCACACTCCTATCGGTACGTGGCAAAACGCCTTCGGCGGTACGTTTGACGGCGACGGGCATACCATTTCGGGTATGCATATAAAGAACAGCGGCGACGGCTCCGGCTTCTTTGCTGCTATTCAGGGTGGCGCGGTTATTAAGAATCTCGCACTCATAGACGCTCATATGGAATCTACAGATGCAGGCGCAATAGGCGCACTCGTCGGACAGACCAACAGAGCAAGCGAAGCAGAAATATACATTACCAACGTATACGTTGAGGGTACTGTTAAAGCCGCAAACGGCAGCGAAGTTGCCGGCATAATAGGAAATTTGTCAGATTCGAACTCAAGCTATACTGCCGGCAAGGTGTTCGTTGACAGAGTAACGTTTGTTGGTAGTGTTTCCGGTAAGAACGTTGTCGCCGGAATCGTTGGAAATATTCGAAACGTAAAAATTGCTATAACGAACTGTTTGGTAATGGCAGACGTAACGGCAACAAACGGAAAGTATGCCGCAGGTATGATGGCAAGAAGCGTTACAAAATCAGCGGTTCTTACAAGCTATTTGTCTGAAAACTATCTGCAAACTGTAAAATATTCTATTCAACTTGGTGGAAGTGTTAATGCCACAGCAAACGACGCAATTCCTCGCGCTTGCATTTCATCAAACAACTCAAATAGACCGGCTTTAGCTGAATATTGTTATTCTACGATTCTCGATAATAGTAAATTTGCATCGGGTTCTGATGCTGAACTGGATGTAAACTGGGGAATTACAACTTCGCCTCTTTATAGCGATTACACCGGTGACGATAAGATAGATTGGGAAAAGTGGTCTGTTACAGACAATAAATCGAACTGGAAAACTGTTCCCAACGACGTTGTAAGACCTGCGGGTATAGCAGAGAAGTTTGAGATTTATCCGACCGTTAAGCTCGAAAGAGGAAACGGAACGCAGGCATCTCCCTATTTGATAGGTAACGCAACGGAGCTTGGGAACGTTGCTAAATTGGTAAATTCCAATTCTGCAGACGGCGCATACCGTACCGCTTACTACAAGCTCGATGCAGATATAACCCTCACGGGTGAAAACAACCATACTCCTATCGGTACGTGGAATTACGCTTTCGGCGGTACGTTCGACGGCGACGGACATACTATTTCGGGTATGCATATAAAGAACAGCGGCGACGGCTCCGGCTTCTTCGCGGCTATTCAGGGCGGCGCTACCATTAAGAACCTCGCGCTCGTTGATGCTCACGTTGAGTCCACGAACGCAGGCGCTGTGGGCGCGCTCGTCGGACAGACCGACAGAGGAAACAGCGGTAATATAACCGTTGAAAATATTTACGTTGACGCGGACGTTGTTGCTCCTTCCGGAACGGAGGTCGGCGGTGTATTCGGTAACGTAAGTAGTGCATCTGGTGATTATACTCCCGGCAATATATATTTCAAGAACGTAGTGTTTAACGGTAGCGTCGTTGCTAAAAACTACAGCGCCGGAATTTTGGGAAATGCAAGAGACGCGTACGTTGAATTTACCAACTGCATGAATCTCGGCAGAATTTCCTCTACCGGTACTCATACGGCAGGTATAGTAACCTCCAGCCTTGTTGGAGATTTCCTTATTAAAAATTGCGTGAGCGCGGGCGTCGTCGGCAGCTCCGCAAACGGCTTTGCATTTAATTCTTATGCAAAAGATGATACCGAAGAGGATTCGCGTGAGGTAGTAGGCAGTATTTACGTTAAGGGAATTGCCGCAAGCGGTGAAACCAATAACGCAACCTCTGCTGACGTAGCGGTCGTAGAGGACGCATCCAAGCTTATCGGAGCGGCTGCTACCGTTCCCGCAGGCTTTACCGTTCGCGCAGGAGACGTTGCAGTTCCTACGGGCTGCACTGTTGCTCCCGCAGCAGTTTACGGACTTAACACCATCAGAGGCGCATCTGTAAGACTTGCAGAGCCTACGGGACTCCGCTTTACGGCAGTTCTCGGAGCTGATTACGTTGAGGCTCTCGTTGGGGATAGCACCGATTACAGCTACGGTATAATAATCGCTCCTACCGACTACGTACAGACCGCAGGCGAGTTTACGATAGACGCGCTTTCCGCGCTTGACGTAGAAGGCTCGAAATATAAGATAGCAGAAGCCAAGGGAATGCTTACCGATCCCACGGTAGACGGCTGCTATATGTTCACGGGAACTCTTGCCCCCGTTCAGGAGGCAAACTACGGCAGAGCGTTCTCCGCTATTGCCTTCGTTGAGGTTGACGGCGTATATTACTACTCCGATTACGAGGAGGAGCTTAACTCCAGAAGCATAGCACAGGTTGCAGAGCTTGCTCACAAGGATACGAGCAACGAATACGACGACGTTACCTACAAGTACGAGATCATTGACCAGGCAGGCGTTTACAGCCCCTATACTGAAAATCAGAGAAAGAAGCTTGCTGATTTTTTTCAGTGATCCCGACTGACGTCTATTTTCTCAGCTACAATATAAGAAACCCTGAAGATGATAGCGACGTCAGCGGGTACAGCGGATATTATGAGTATCCCGACCGCGAAATAAAGGTACGTGATTATCTCGTAAACAGCGGAGCTGATATTATCGGCTTGCAGGAGGTCGGCACGCTGTCTGTGAATTACTATGTTACTTATAGAGAGCGGGCGAATTGGTTTGACGTGATCGGAAACGAGGACGTAAAGACCGGTCTTACAGCCGCAGGCTATACTTGCGTTACCGGAAAGAATATCTACGGCGGTGAGGATTATTCCGACGGACTTTCCAAGGAATATGAAAAGACTATGTACAATCCCATATACTTCAAGACGGAGAAGTATACGCTTATAGCTCAAGGAACCAAATGGCTTACCTCAACTCCCGATACTCCGTCGACGATTTACGGTGCGAATACCACCAAAGCCCTCAATTACGTAGTTCTTGAGGACAATTCTACGCATCAGCGCTTCGTTTACGTAAACTTGCACACTATCGTAAGAAACCGTAGCGAAGACAAGCCGATGTACTTAAAAAATTCAGACGGAGATGAAAATACGGAGCACCTCGTTCAGGAGGCGGAGATCGTATATCTTCGCGCAATACTTCAGGATTTGCAGGATACATACGATTTGCCAATGCTTATCGGCGGCGACTTTAACAATTCCTACAATACTATAAACAAGCAGTTTAAGAATAGCGTTATTACCGAGGACGGCGTAGTAGCTTCGGGTGACTACAAGGGACAGACCTACGTAAACGCTATTAGCAGCGAGGGTACTCCCGAGGAATCCGTAAGACCTTCTATCGCAAGAGACAAGGCTATTGACAAGGTAGTCAGCTCTTCTTGCAAAGGCAGCGGCGTATTTGATCAGTCTTATGACGGTACCAGCAGTCCTATTGACCTTTGGTGGACGTTGAATTTTGACGGCGTGGTTTACCTGTACGAGGTAGAGGACAATAAATTTGCGGAAGAGGGTAACAGATACCCGTCCGACCACATTCCGATAAAGCTCGTCGTTACTCTGTACGGCAACTAAAGCAACTGAAAGGAGTGAATGAATACAAAATGAAGAAATTTTATAAAGCACCTGAATTTGATATTTTGACGGTAGCTAAAGAGGACGTCCTCACAGGCTCCGGCGAAACCTATATTGATAAGAATGATAACGTCGTAGGAGACGATTTCTTGCCAATGTAAAGCCTTGGGGCGGGGAAATCCCCGCCCCTATTTTCAATAAAAACATTTGCAAATTATATTGCTTATTTTGTGAAACGTGGTATAATTATATTACGTAGAATGATAATTTAATTACAGAGGTAAACTATGAAATTAACGATGAACGTCAGCCCTATGAACGGAAAGCTTACTTACTCGGAGTTTTTTGATCTGCTTGCGGGCGCAGGCTTTGACTCGGTTGACTTTATGCTCAACGATCTTGTTTTTGACAATTCCGAAATGACCTTGGCGAATACCGCAGAGTATTGCGAAGCGGTTAAGCGCGCGGCGAATGAAAGAGGACTTACTATCGAGCAGACGCACGCGCCGTTTCAGTTTAAAAAATGGGACGACGAGGAGCATTTTGAAAGTGTTATATTCCCTCGCACGGTGCGCTCGCTTGAAATGTCCGCGCTGCTTGGAGCGAAGGTCTGCGTCGTTCATCCTCTGCACTACAAAAAATACAAGGGGAACGAAGAAGAAATGTTCCGCTTGAATATGGACTTTTACAGACGTCTTATTCCTTACTGCAAGGAGTACGGCGTAAAGGTTGGAATCGAGAATATGTGGCAGAGGGATTCAAGACGCAGATGTATAGTAATGGATACCTGCAATACCGCCGAGGAGCTTATCAGATATATAGATACGCTTGACAGCGAGTATATGGTGGCTAACCTTGATATCGGACACGTCGGTCTTGCGATGCGAGACGACGAGGCGGATGATTTTATTCGCGCACTCGGGCACGACAGGCTCAAGGCTTTGCACGTTCACGATAACAATTACCAGACGGATAGTCATATTCTTCCTTATTTCGGTTCGATAAATTGGGATAAGATCACCTCGGCGCTTGCAGATATTGATTACGACGGGGATTTTACCTACGAGGTCAATTCATCAGATCTCCTCAATGTCAGCGACGAGAGCGCTCGCCCCGTGATGGCAAAGGTAATGGCGGATATCGGCAGACACCTTATCAGCCGCATAGAGGAAAAGAAGCGCGGAGTTTAATTTTAATTGAATTTAAATTGAAAATATGCTGTTTGGGGCACGGCGTCGCATTTTTGAGACGCCGTGCTTTTTACTTGGAAATAAAAAAATAACCGAAATGGGGTTTTATAGCCAAATTTAGAGATTATTGTGTAATAAATTTGTATTTTTACGGGTGTTTTTTATGATTTAGCTATTGAAATTTTGATTTTTTTATGATATAATATATTAAGTTAAAAAATTGTCAATCTCCGTCGGGCGCTAACACAGCGCCAAATTCTATGCTTTTTTGCGGAGCTTAATTCACAAAAAATGAAAAATTCGAGGATAGACTTATGAAGGTTACGGTATGTATAGGAAGCTCGTGTCACATCAAGGGCTCACGGCAGGTGGTCGAGCAGCTTCAAGAGCTGATAGCAACGCACGGTCTTGACGACAAGGTGACGCTTTGCGGAACGTTTTGTCTTGGAAACTGTCAGCAGGGTGTGTGCGTTACTGTTGACGAGGCGTTCCATTCGGTTACTCCCGAGGGAACTGCGGACTTTTTTGTAAACGAGATTTTAGCAAGGGTATAAGAAATGTTAATAGTTCAAATTTGTATCGGCTCGTCGTGTTATCTCAAGGGCTCTCAAGAAATAGTGGAGCTTTTCGAGAAAGCTGTTAAGGAGCATAATATTGAGGACGAGGTCGTGCTCTCCGGAAGCTTTTGCATAGGGAAGTGCAACCGAGTCGGAGTTACCGTTCAGGTAAACGACGACGTTCACGTCGGTATCACTACGGAGAATTTCAGAGAATTCTTTAAGACGAAAATACTTGACGTGATCGAACGAGATTAAAAAGGAAAGAGGCTGACGCCTTACGGCGCAGTGAAAATAAAAAATAATTATTTAAAATAAATAGGAGACTTGAAAATGCAGAAGAAAATCACTATCATCGGCGCCGGCTCCGTTGGCGCAACTACGGCGTTTGCTTTGCTTACCCGCGGCGCGGCATCCGAGGTCGTTTTGATCGACGTTAATAAGGAGAAGGCTCTCGGAGAGGCACTCGACATCAAGCAGGCGACTCCCTTTATTGACAACTGCGATATTTACGCGGGAAGCTACGAGGATGCGGTTGACTCCGACGTCGTTATCATTACCTCCGGAATAGGCAGAAGACCCGGTCAGACGAGACTTGAGCTCGTTCAGACGAATATCGCTATAATAAAGGAGATTTCCGGCGATATCGTTAAGGCTGCTCCTAACGCGATCTACATAATCGTTGCTAACCCCGTTGATATTTTGACGTATGCGTTTTTGAAATATACGGGACTTCCCAAGAATCAGGTGTTCGGAACGGGAACGGTGCTTGACACCATCCGTCTGCGTACCCGCCTTGCCGAGATTTACAGCGTAAACAAGCAGCAGGTTCACGCGAACGTTCTCGGTGAACACGGCGATACCTCTTTCGTTGCATGGTCCACCGCAACTATCGCAGGCGTTCCGCTTGCCGAATATAACGGAGCTATCGCATCTGCATACAACGTTCCCAACGAGTATACTCGCGAGGACGTTGAGACTTATGTAAGAAAGTCCGGCGGAAGAATCATCTCCAGAAAGGGCTGCACTGTTTACGGTATCGGTATGACGTCTACTCATATTGTGAAATCTCTTGCGGGTAGCGCAGAGACCGCGATGACCGTTTCCTCGCTTCACGACGGAGAGTACGGAATCAAGGACGTTTGCCTCAGCTCACTTACGCTTATCGACCACACGGGCGTACGTTCAATAATTACGCAGAAGCTCACGGACGACGAGATTGCAAAGCTCCAGGCGTCTGCCGAGGCTCTTAAGGACGTAATAAAGAACGTAAAGTTCTGATCAATAAATCTTGAAATTCAAACGCCGCGATGACCTCGCGGCGATTTGAAAGACGGCACGAAAGTGCCAATAGGCACGTATTAAAAATAAAGTTACACACAGGAAAGGAAATGAATATGGAATACCGTATTGAACACGATTCTATGGGCG
>JAZQTY010000107.1:0-9890 GCA_045631025.1 Eubacteriales bacterium | reverse complement strand
GGAATAGAGGTCACGCGCACCAAGCGTTATAAGCGCATTTTCAACTCTCTCTCTTGAGCAGTTGCACTTATAATCCACGTAAAGCTCGTCAAAAACGTCGTATTCAATTCCCGCAAGCGCAACGTCCGCTATCGCCTTATTGTCAAGACCTCGGTCAAAAAGTCGGGAAACGTTTGCGAGCGAGGGAATATTCTTCTCGATCGCCGCAACGGTTTCCTCCGCCGCAAACGGCAAAAGCTGGATAAGCACGCCGCCTGCCGCACGGCAGGAAAGGTCCGTATCAACGAGCACGCCAAGCGCACATACGGTTGGTATCTGCTCACTGTGCGCGTAGTACGCCGCAATATCTTCAGCTATCTCACCGCTTTGAAGCTCTATTGAGCCCGAGGTAGGCTCGGCACCTCCGAGGTCCTTGATTATCGTCAAAAGTCCACGACCAACGGCGCGACCGACGTCAAGCTTTCCGTTTGATTTGAGCGGCACGTCAACGTCGGGATTCTGTATATATCCGCGAACGTTTCCGTAATAGTCCGACACGGCGATAACGCGCCCCGCAGGTCCGTCACCTCCGAGCGTCACCGTAACGGAATCGTCCTTCTCGCCGAGCATACAGCCTATCATGGACGTAACCGTCAAGAGTCGTCCGAGCGTTGCCGTCGCCGTTGCCGAGGTGGAGTGAATTTTCACCGCCTCGTTTACGATATCCGTTGAATTTATAACGTGTATTCTCGCGCTTCCGTCAGCAGTCATCGCGCGAAGTATGCTTGCCTTGCCTGTTTCCTTACTCATTTTCATTTTCCTTTTTACATATTTATATCTTTTTTGCGCGGGCGACGATATACCACCTGTCGTCCGTGTCATTTATTTCTCTGAAATCAAAGTCGGCATATATGCCGAGAAGCTCAAAGCCGCTGTCTGCAAGCAGTCTTTTAAGCGTATCCGAGGAATAGCAGCGCTCCCTTTGATGCTCGTCCGAGCGCAAGTACGAGCCGTCCTCATCCTCCTCAAAGAGTGTCAGGTAAAAATCGCAAATGCCGCTTTCCTCATCGTATTCATTCTGCCAGCCGCAATAAATTGCGCCGCTATCGCCCTCATCTTCAAGTATATACGCCTCGTTTCCGTATATATTTTCAAACTTATAAGGACTGTTTACGTCGAATATAAAGACTCCGTCGGGATCAAGATAGTTATGAACGCACTTAAAGCAGGCGAGCACGTCGGATTCCCGAAGCAAATAATTTACACTGTCAAGGCAGCACACCGTTGCGCCCACCGTACCGTAAAGCTCAAACTCCCGCATATCCTGAAGCAGATAAAGTATTCCGTCGTTTCCGTGCTCAAGCGCCTCGGAGAGCATTTCGGCGCTTCCGTCAACGCCTATCATATCGTAGCCACGGTCGCGCAGCTCACGCGTCATTCTGCCCGTTCCCGAAGCAAGGTCAAGCACGAGAGTCGGGCGCTCCGAAAGAAACCGCTCAAAGCAATCCTCTATAAATTTCGCCCACGCGCCGTAATCTATCTCGGCGTTAAGCTTATCGTATACGCGAGCTATTGACTCGTAGCCCTCACATCCGCTCATAATTCACACCTCAAAATCAAGATAATCGAAAACCTTATAGACGTCGCCCGCGCCCATAACAATGCCAACGTCGCCCTCACGAAGCGTATCCGCAAGCATTCTGGCACAGCTTTCAAAATCGCCGCCGTAGCGCGCCTTATCGCCTATTTTTTCGGCAAGCTGACGGGTGTCAACGCCAAAGGTATTCACCTCTCGCGCCGCGTAAATATCCGAAAAGATCACTTCGTCAGAGGAATCAAACGCCGCCGTAAACTCGTCAAAGAGCGCCGCCGTGCGCGAATAGGTATGCGGCTGATAAACGACGACGAGCCTTCCCTTCGTCATATCCTTTGCGCCACGCAGCGTAGCGGCAATTTCCGTCGGATGATGCGCATAATCATCGTATACGCTTGCTCCGCGAACGCTTCCCTTATACTCCATGCGTCGGCAAGCGCCACAAAAGCCTCCGAGCCCCGCCGCGATATCCTCTGCCGACACTCCGCAAAGGCGGCAAGCCGCCGTGGCAGCCAGCGCGTTATAAATATTGTGATAGCCGGAAACTCTCATTCCGACGTGACAGAAAAACTCTCCGTTAAAAGTAATATCAAACGAATATGCGCCGCCCTCGCTGCAAATATTTACTGCGCGAACACAAGCGTCCTCGGAAAGTCCGAAGCTTATCCGATTTCCATCATAATCCTCAAGCGCGCGCACGACCTCACAGTCGTCTGCGTTATATACGGCGTAGCCGTTCTTGCCCGTAAGAGAAGCGTATTTAGAGAATGACGCGCGTATCTGCTCCATACTGTGGAAATAATCAACGTGGTCCATTTCAATATTAAGAATAACCGCTACGGTCGGATTAAAGTCAAGGAATGAGTCCATGTACTCGCAAGCCTCGAACACGAAATTCTCACTGTCTCCTACGCAATAAGCCCCCGACATGCAAGGAAGCTCCGCTCCGGAAAGTACGGTAGGCGATGAGTCGCAGCCAATAAGTATCTCGGCGCACATAGACGTACACGTGCTTTTTCCGTGCATTCCCGAAACGCCGACGCGAACGGAATAAGCCGTCATTATATAGCCAAGGTAGTCCGCTCTCGATATAAGCGGAAGTCCGTTTTTCTTCGCGTAAATATATTCGGGGTTGTCAGCACCTATTGCAACCGTGTAAACGAACGCGTCGTAGCCGTACGCGTTTTTCTCGTCGTGGCAATAATTCACCTCAATGCCGCACTCCTCAAGACGTCTGCAAAGCTCCGTGCGCGCCCTATCCGAGCCGCCGACACGGTAGCCCTTTTTCATCGAAAGATGGGCAAGCGAGGACATATTTATACCGCCGATACCTATAAAATATATACTTTTGCAATTACGCAGCAGCTCGCCGATCCTCTCCGCGCCGTAATGTGTATTTTCAACAGACATAAAATCCTACTCCCTCTACGCTTCAAGCAAAATTCAAAATTATTTAGATGAGTTCACAAAAAAAACTTAAAACCATTGTATAACCGTCAAACTAATTCTGTATAATATATTCATAAACCAATTTATTATTGCCAAAATTAAACTTCGGAGGTTTTATTATGCAGATTACAGATATCAAAATCAGAAAAGTTTTTGACGACGGTCCCATGAAGGCAGTCGTTTCCGTAACCTTTGACGGACAGCTCGCCGTCCACGATATAAAGGTAATAAACGCGCGCGACAAATATTTTATCGTCATGCCCAGCCGCAAAAATCCCGATTCAACCTATCGCGATATAGTACATCCGATAAACGCAGAGTTCAGAAGTCTCGTTGAAGCAGAGGTCATCTCGGCTTATCACAAGGAATGCGAGGCAATCACAGAAATCGAGGCGGAGAACTCGGCGTCTTAAGCAAGTCCGTTCAAATACGGCTCGCATCTCCAAAGGACAGCAGCGGCTGTCCTTTTTTTATTTCGATAACTCCGTAGGTTGGCGCGTCGCCACGAGACTCGCCAAGACTTCCGGGATTGAAAAGATATATTCCCTTTTCTTCGTTCTCTCCGCGACAATAGCGCTCGTCTCTTTGGTGCGTATGCCCGTAAAGCGCGACGTCAGCGCCGCGTGAGCGCGCGTATGACTCAAGCCGCGCCGTTCCCGATTTTACCGAGTGCGTATGCCCGTGCATCATAAGAAATTTCACACCGTCAAACGTTATCAGGCGCTCCGTTGGCACGTCGTTGGGACAATAAATATCGCAGTTTCCTCGCACGGCAAAAAAGTTTCTTACGTTCATATCGGTAAAATCTCTTATCCCGTCGCCCAAAAACAGCACCGCGTCACAGTCCCCGTGGAGTCGGAGGATACGTTCAATATATGCGTCAGCATACCCGTGGGTATCCGATATAACTATAAGCTTCACGCTTCGCTTCCGCCTACGTAGGATAAGCCCTTGGGAACGAGAAATCTCGCAGCTCTGTTAAGGCAGGAAAGCTTGAGTCTGTCGGCGATCACTATCTCGCCGTCTATGCTTACGTTTGTAGGACCGTCAAATTCAAGCTTGAAATCAGACGAGTCGTTTTCAGAGAAAATATCGTCGTTTTTACCGTCGAGATGCGTTCCCGACTTGTACTTTCCGACTATACTCAAAAAGCGAATTCTGGAAATATCGTCAACGAAAAGCGCGTTTATAACACCGTCGTCAAGACGCGAATTGGGATTTGAATAAAAGCCTCCGCCACAATATTTTCCGTTGGCAAACGTTGCAAGCAAAAGCTTAAGCGTTCTGTGTTCGTTCTTATCCGAGGCGGATTTAAACACAGCGCCGGGCTTTTTGACAAGCGTTACTATAAGTCCCGCAATATACGCAAACTTTGAGGGTATAAATCTCTTTTTCTTCATTTCCGCAGTTTTAACCACCACCTGACAGTCAAAGCCCACGTTTATCATATTCACGGCGTAATCGTCGTTACATTTTATTACGTCTATCTCCATAGGAGACGCGTCAAGCTGCGCGGCTATATCCATAAAGCCCTGCGAACCGCCGAAGCAACGGACGAAATCGTTGCCCGTACCGACGGGAATTACTCCAACGCTCACGTTATCCCGCGTATCGCGCTCCATAAGTCCGCTTATACACTCGCAAAGCGTTCCGTCTCCGCCGCAGGCGTAAAATCTCACCTCATCGGAAGCATCTATAACGTAATTTCTAACGTATTCGCGCGCGTCGCCTCGGCAGGTAGTAAAGTAAATATTTGCCTCTACTCCCTTCTGTGCGCACGCTTCTCTTATACGCTCCTCAAGCCCGTCTTTTGTTGTCTTTTTCCCTGATGCAGGGTTAATGATAAAGCAATATTTCATATTTCTCCTTATCTTGACGAATAAACCGTCCGTTTTACGAATACAAATTCTATAAAAAAACAAATACACAATAATTATACCACATTTTTCGCCGCTTGTCCACAATTTTCTCATAAATCACAATATCACTTTTTATTTTACAGCATATAATTGTAATAACTACGAAAACTTGGAGGTAAGGTTATGCAGATAGACAAAAAGGCTCTTGAAGGACTACTTGCTTTAAACGATAAGCAGCTCGCAAGCGTAATCAACAGATTGATTGCAGAAAGCGGAATAAATCCCGCCGAGTACAATATAGACCCCCAAAGCGCCTCAAGCATACGGGCGGCTATTTCAAGCGCCGACGAGGCGGAACTTAACAGAATAGTCGAGCAATACGAAGCGAATAAAAAAGGCAGAGGCGCAAAATGAACGGTGATGTAAAGTCGAACGACGCCTCCATTCCATCGTCAGATGCACTTACGGGAGCAATGGAGAAGTTACTCGCGCATCCCGAACTGATTTCTATGGTTGCTTCTGCTCTCAAAGGTCAAAATACCCCTGCCTCAACTAAAGTCCCAGAAGAAAAAAATGACAATGACGGTAACGAGGATATCACACCCACGGTAGCTACTGTGGGAAATCTCGAGGGCGCCGATATGCTCACTTCGCTTATGCCTATGCTTTCAAAGCTTGGCAGCATAGGCACAAGCTCGGGCAAGGGCGCTCCGCACTCCGCTCTTCTTTGCGCGCTCAAGCCCTACGTAAGCCCCGCAAGACGCGAGGCGATAGATTACTTTATGAAGTTTTCTCAAATGTCCGCTCTTATCAGCGGACTTAAATAGGAGGTAAAATGTATTCAAGACCGTCATCAAGAGAGTTCAGAGTACCGAGCAATTACGGAGGCAACGCCTTTAGAGACAATACTCCGACGCAGGCGCAGGACTTAACACGCCGCCAAGTGCAATACAGACGTGAAGAGCAGCCCCGACAAACGCAAGAAGAAGTCCCCGTTGAGGCTCTCTCCTCGGAAGAGGCTGCACGCGACGCGTATTTTGAAGAACGCGGAGAAAATGAATGCTGCGAGCGTGTCGGCAACTGCGAGAGATGTAGCGAGCGCAAGGAAAAAGTCTGCGAGGGCTTTGCAGAAAAAAAGGATAGCGGCAATTCCCTCTTTTCCTCAATAGGTGCGCTCGGCAGTGAGGAGATACTGCTAATCGCTCTCGCTTTGATAATATTTCAGAGTGGTAAGGAGCCCGAGCTTGCTTTGATCCTACTCGCTTTACTATTTATAAATTAGCATATTATATACGAATATACGGCAAAAGACGGTGGTACAAGTGTCCACCGTCTTTCATATTAACATATTAAAAAGCGACTAATCGCATCTTATTAAAAGCTTATATCGCAAAGCCGCCGTCAACGCCGATAATCTGTCCCGTAACAAACGAAGCCCTGTCGGAAGCAAGAAACGCTATAAGATCAGCGACCTCGCTTGGAGCTCCGATACGTCCGAGCGGAGTTTGCTCACACAGAGCAAGCATATCCTCTTGGGTAAGATGCGCGTTCATATCCGTAGCGATAACGCCCGGCTCAACGCAATTAACGGTTATGCCGCTTGGTCCAAGCTCCTTGGCAAGCGCCATGGTCATACCGCGCAAGCCCGCCTTTGCGGCAGAATAGTGCGCCTCGCACGCCGCTCCGGTTTTCCCCCACATAGAACCGACGCTTATTATTCGCCCGAATTTGTTTGAGATCATATATTTAGACGCGCTACGCGAGGCATAAAACGCGCTCGACAAATTCGTATCTAACATTCTGCGCCAAGCGTCGTCGGTAATATCCTGAAAAAGGCAAAAATCCGCAATTCCAGCATTATTTACGAGAACGTCAATTCCGCCAAGCGCTTCGATAGCGGTTTTCATCGCCACCCCGGCTGATACGCCGTCGGACAGGTCTGCCTGGATCGCCTTTGCTCCGAATTTCCGTACAAGCTCGTCTGCAGAGGCAACGTCACTTTTGAACACGAATGCAACCTCATGTCCGTCCGCAGAAAACCGTTCTACACACGCGCGTCCAATTCCTCGGCTTCCGCCGGTAATCAGTACTCTCATTTCTTAACGCTCCGTCAATCGTCGTTAGTTACGTCGCCGCTTCCCGAAAGCGCGATAGGCTCACCGAGATATGTCGGCTCGGGCTTGAATATACAATAGAAGAAATCCTTAAATCTTGCGCCAATCTCACGGGCCTCAAAAACAAGCTCGCCCTTGTAATCGCGAAGGTCTGCACTCGCGCCGCACACGTCCATTCCAAAGCTGCGTCCGATATAAAGCGCGCGGTAAAGATGATATTTCTGTGAAACGACGACTACGCGCTGCGCGCCAAATATCTCTCTCGCTCTGTACATACTCTCGTAAGTCGAAAATCCTGCGTGATCCATAAAAATATCCTCGGACGGTACTCCCTTTTCAATGGCGTAGTCCTTCATGACATTAACCTCGTCGTAGTCTACGCGACCGTGGTCACCGCTCATAAGAAGCTTTGGCGCAATTCCCCTTTTATAAAGATCGATGGCCACGTCAAGTCTGTCACAAAGTATATCAGACGGAGAATTTTCCTTGACACCCGCTCCTAAAACCAATATACAGTCAAACGGCTCGCTTTCCACAAAGGCATCGGGGGTGTGTATGTCACTGTAAGACGATATACGCATAGAAACGTCAACGGATACTACTGCCATCGTCGCCGTAACTACTATGGTAAGTATAGTGAAAAGTATTCCTACTATCAAAAAAACAATTTTGCGTTTTCGAGTCATTTTTTAATCCTCCAAAGCATTCATAGAAATATTTTAACATAAAACGACCTATATGTCAATAGCATATAATTTAAAAAGCTCACGTCCTACGGAGTCTCCAAATTATAAAAATCCGATGGGGCTTCTTTCGCTTCCCCATCGGATAATTTAAAAGTTAATTGTATTATTCAACAAAGGGCTTTTCAACTACGGTAGTACCGTAATCGGTGCACTTCGTTACAGTGGTAACAGTTTCCTCAAGGGTTCCGGACGAGCCGCCCTGATTAACTGTCATATCAACGTCAGCGTCTACTCTCATACCGGAAAGAACGCCCTCTGAAACGTAGTACTCTGCATACATATCAATATCCATTTGCTGGGGATCGATAAGACCTTCCATACCCGAAAGCGCTCCCATCAAAGCCTGTTCGAAATACTTTCTTGCGTTCTCCTCCTCAAGTGCAAAGCCGAAATCAGTCTTGGTGAAGTAGGTATAATCAAGGTATTGGTCGTAGAAGGGGGTAAGCTGCTCAAGACTTGTAAAGCCTATCGCGCTCAAATCCGACAGATACCAATCCTCATACTCGCCCATCTTTACGTAGCACACGATCTCACCGTCAACGGTCTCCATATACGCATATGCTGATTGCTGATAGCTTTCTCCGTCCGTCACCATTTCAACGTGCTGCTCAAGATATACCTTACCGTCAGCGTGCTTGATGATCTGATCCATCCTCATATCCATACTTACGTACTGGCCGCCCGAATAAACCTCCGCAGTAGCCTCGTTAATAACCTCGAACGTGCAGTTCTTGTACTTTTCAGCATTAAAAACAGAGTCGTAATAGCTCTTGCTTATGGTGTCTCCCGTCACGGGCATCGGAGAAAAATACTTCCAATCCACGTTGAATTTTATAACGTAAACCTTGATCTTCTTGGTCTTATTAAGCTTTTCAACGGCTCCGTTATCATAGCTCGTTTTAAGATAGCTTTCGTTTCCGTCCTCAACGGAATACTCCAACTCTATCTCATGTACCTCGTCATATCCGTCGAGAAACTCCTCGGGAATATTGAGCTTCTTAATATTTCTGGAGCTTAATTTCTTGGAAGAAAGAATCTCAACGTACGCAATTCCGCTTCCCGCAAGCTCCTCCTCTACGTATGCAGTAGCTGCTCCTTCAGACGTAGAATATGATCTCTCGGAAATAACGCCCTCAAACGTTTCGGAAACTCCTCCGATCTCGCTCGCAAACATCCCCTGTTCAGGATCAAGCTCAATAGCCTCATCGCCGCCAAATCCGAAGTCAAAGCCACCGAGGTTAAATTCAAGATCAAGCAGATCACACGAGGTAGCCGTCAAAAGCGTCAGCAGCATTACCGCTGCAAGCGCAAGTGTTGAAAGTCTTTTGACAAGTTTTTTCTTCATAATCATATCTCCCTTATGTATTTAGTTAATTGCCTACACTCTCATTGTACTACTTTTTGTTACACATGTCAAGTGTATTGTCAAAACTTATTGCTAAATTTTTTTAAAATCCCACACTGCGCCATATACAAAAAATAATGCCTCTGCAAAATGCAGAGGCATTATTTTTAGCCAACCGAGCTTACGTCGGAAAGCGGATCTTCTTTAACAACGTCTACGTTATTGTAGCACTCCATACCCGTACCTGCGGGAATGAGCTTACCGATTATGACGTTTTCCTTAAGTCCGAGCAAGCGGTCAACCTTACCCTTGATAGCCGCTTCCGTAAGAACTCTGGTGGTTTCCTGGAAGGAAGCCGCAGAGAGGAAGGACTCGGTCTGCAAGGATGCCTTCGTAATACCAAGAAGCTCGGGCGCGCCCTCTGCAAGAGAAAGCTCCTCGCCGGCAGCGATTCTCGCCTGAACCTTGTTATTCTCTTCCTCAAACTCAACCATATCGACCAAGGAGCCAACGAGCATATCGGTATCTCCGCTGTCGGAAATACGGATCTTTCTTGTCATCTGGCGCGCAATAATTTCGATATGCTTATCGTTAACGTTACACTCTTGAGAACGGTAAACCTTCTGCGTTTCACGGGTAATGTACTCGTAAACCGCGTCAAGTCCAAGTATTCTCATGATATCGCCGGGAGCCTTATTACCCTCGGTAAGAGCATCACCAATCTCAACCGTATCTCCGGTCTTTACAGAGAGACGCATACCGAAAGGTATCGGATAACGAGCAACCTCGATCTTATCGGCAACG
>JAZQTY010000106.1:0-8353 GCA_045631025.1 Eubacteriales bacterium | reverse complement strand
CCCCACATGTTGTTGAATACGTGAGGAAGTGTCTGGAAGATAAGGGGAGGACCTGCCGCTACGTCAACGCCGTAGGTAAAGCAAGCGGGGAAGATTATAAGTCCCGAAATAAAGGCAACGCTCGTGTCAAGAACAGTGACGTTTATAGCTTCTCCCATAAGCGCGCGGTCCTTGCCGATAAAGCTTCCGAAGATAGCCATAGAGCCGATACCGAGGCTCAAGGTGAAGAATGCCTGATTCATAGCGGCAACGATCACGTTCGATGCGCTTCCCCAATTTGAAAGGGGAGCAAGATCGGGACGCAGATAGAATGCAAGTCCCTCACCCGCGCCTTCAAGCGTAAGGCTGTTGACGGCAAGCACTGCCATGATTGCAAGCAGAGCGATCATAAGCACCTTGGTTACACGCTCAAGTCCCTTTTGTACTCCGATAGCGCATACGCCAAATCCGATTATTACGACGATAGCAACGAACAGTATCATCATCCAGGGCTCGCCGAGCATCTCGCCGAACACGCCCTCAACGCCCGCCTTGTCAAGTCCCGAAAATTTACCCGAAGCGGTGTAAACGAAATAGCGGAGCATCCAAGCGGTCACGCATGTGTAGAACATCATAAGTATGACGTTACCCGCAAGGCAGAGGTAGCCGTGAACACGCCAGCCCTTTTTCTTGGGCGTGAGCGCATGGTACATCTTAACGGGACTTTTTTGCGCCGCGCGTCCCATAGAAAACTCCATGGTAAGCACGGGAATTCCCATTATTGCTAAAAATACGAGATAGATAAGCACGAACAGCGCGCCGCCGTTCTGACCTGCGACGGTAGGAAATTTCCAAACGTTTCCGACGCCTATTGCGCATCCTGCGCTGAGTAGAATAAAGCCGAGACGGCTGCCGAGCCGCTCGCGTGGGGATTTGTCGTTCATTGATTGAGCCTCCAATGATGTATTTATTATTGAATTATTTGTATATTTTCAGTACCGCTTTGCTTTACTGCCTCAATTATCTGCGTGAGCTGCTCCGTGTCGTTTACGTAAGGTATAAGCACGCGCATATCGTATCGCAAAAGGTAGTAGAGCATACTGCCGAGAGTTGCATCCGTTGCATCGGCAATAGATTGTCCTTCGGTGGCTTCAAGGTGCGTAAGATCTGCTGCTAGATAGTCAAAGCAATCCCAAAGACCGTCTAAAAGCTCGGCGTTGCCTTGATCTGAAAGAACGGTTACGGGTAATGCAAGTCCAATCTTTCCGTCGGGGCAGAGCCTGTGAACGTCCTTGGCAAGCTCGCAAAGCTCCCCGTAGCGCTCGGTTGGTATTTCTCCAACGAAGAGCATAACGTCGTCAACGCCTGACCGAAGCGCCTCTGCAAGGAGCGCCGAATAATATCCTATGGCGGCGGAGCGCGTAAGATCGTCGTCCGAGCGAAATTCGGAAAGGTGAGTCATTCCGATTGAGTACATATCCTTATCTTTGAAAGCCGACGTCGCTTTTTCAAGCGAGGGCATGTCAGACTTGCTCTCGTGCTTGCCGAGCGAGATGGCTACCTTTGAGTTGTAGGAGAGAGCGCCGCCCGCGTCGTCAAGAAAGAAGCAGGCATCGGAGTAGCCCTCGTCGGACGCGTTTTTAATTCGCGTTGCGAGCAGACTTGAGCCCTCGACGTATATCGGAACCGGATACGCAAGCACCCGTTTGACCTCGCTGTGCGGTAATGCTTCCGTTTGATCCTTCTTGGGATTTCTCTTGACAACGTTATTTTCAACCTTGTCTCCAATCACGTTTCCTGCAATAACGAGCGCAATAAAGACGGTAGCAAGTACTATTGCCACCACACCGAGGATAAGCTTTATTCTGTTTTTACGGTAGGTGCGCCGTCGGTAGCTCACCCGTCCTCGAGATCTGTTCATCTTTGCACCGTAAATACCTTTCAGGGAGAATAAATATGTGAGTATTACTTTTCGTCTTTTTTACTTCTTGCGGCAAGCGCGCGTCTTGCACGTTCCTTCTTTTCTTCAAGCAGAGCGCTCTTTTTCTTTTTATAGCAGATAACGATAAATACTATTGCGACTGTTACGAGTGCAAGCGCAACCAAGACTATTGCCGTTACGGTAATGGTAAACGTGTCGATTCCAACGCTGACTCGCTCCATTTGAGTAAGGGTGAGGGATGCGCCGTATTCATTGGGAACGAACGTAAGCTCGTTTATTACTGCGGTAAGCTTTGCATTGATCACGGTGTTGGCGTATTCGTTGTAAAGCGCGGTATAATTTTTCGAAACGTCCTCGCTCGTGAGGGGAAGGCGCTTAATTACGTAGTAGCAGTCTGCTATCTCGCCGCTTGCAAGCTCGCGGTCCTCAACCGTAATGACCTCGCTGTATTCTCCAACCTCAAGCGCGTATGCGGCATCCTCGAATACCTTGTCCATAGTGCCCTTGCCAAAGGTATAGATACAGTCAACGTCAACGTCCTCGTTAACGCTGCCGCCGGGGAGCTTATAGCGTCCGCCGATGAGATCGTAGAAGGTGGTTCTTTCGTTAACGAGTGCGTCACGCGCCGCCAAGGCGTCGGAATAATTTGTTTCGATATTATCGCCCTCGTTGTTCGCTATCATAAAGCATTGAACGTTTACGAACTTTTCCTTTATATACTCGGTGACCTCGGACTCGTCTGCGGTAAGCTCGCCGCGCGAGATGAGAGCGTATTCAAGCTGATTGTATATAACGTCAACGCGATGAAGAAAACGCGCGTAACGGTCTGTGGTGTTTATTGATTTCAGATTTTTTATGTAGCTGAAGCGATTGCCGCCAAAGTCGTTTTCTATTGCGGAGTCTATTGCCGTCTGAACGTTCTCGTTGATCTTGGTCTCGTCAACGGAAACGCCCGATTGCTCGCAAAGGGTAAGCTTTGCGTAGTTTACTACGATTTCGCTGTAAACTCTTTCGCGCAGCTCGTCCTCGGTCATGCCTTCCGTGTAGAGATTTTTCGAGAGGGTATAAAGCTCGTCGTAATATACGGAGTAATTTCCTACCGTGCCGACCTCGCGAGTTGCGGCAGACGTGGGAGATAGGGGCTTTGACTCACATGAGGTGAGCGTTACGGACAGTAATATAAGCGCGAAGCACAGGCAAGCCGCGCGTAAAAATTTTTTTCTTGTCATTTTTACCTCGTTTAAGTGTTTATAAATATACAAATTACATTATATCACACTTTTGTTACCATATTGTGAATACCTGCATATTTAATAGAATTTATTAAAAAAAGAAATCCGCCATCGTACCGTATTCGATAACAAGGGCGGATTTTACTTTTTAGTTCGTTTTTGACCTTTTAAAAATTATCCTTGCAAAGCCTAAATACGCTTCATGACGTCGTTGCCGCCTCTGCCGAAATAGTCGTGGAGAAGGGAGTATTCGGCATAGAGCTTGTCGTAGGCTTGGGAGTTTTCGGGTATCGGGTGATATATTTTTGCCGAGGGAACTGACATTACCTTTACGGCATCCTTTATATTTTCGTAGATGCCTGCGGCAACGGAGGCGAAGATCGCGCTTCCGAGAGCACCTGCTTGAGTGGCGCTTGATACGTGTATATCTCTTCGGGTAACGTCTGCCAATATCTGCAACATCATTTCGTCCTTGAGTGCAATACCGCCCGATGCGTAGATTGTACCTATCTCAATACCGTTATCGTTGAAGTTATCTATTATCATACGCGAGCTGAATGCGGACGCCTCTATTATGGCGCGATAAATTTCCTCGGGCTTTGTCGTGAGCGTAAGACCGAGTATCATACCCGAAAGGTCGTAGTCTGCGAGAATACTTCTGTTGCCGTTGAACCAATCGAGTACCAACAGCCCGCTCTGACCGACGGCGAGCTTTTGTGCTTTATCGCGCAGATATTTGTGAATACTTACGCCCGATTCTCGCGCGGCGACGGTATATTTTTCCGGTACGAAATTTTTTACAAACCAATCAAAGCCGTCGCCAAGGCAGGATTGTCCCGCCTCGTAGGTATAGTATCCCTTAAATATTGCATCCTTTACCTTGCCGCAAATTCCGGGAATATTTTTTGCAACGGAGTCGTTTATTATAAAGCATCCCGACGTGCCGAGAATCAGCATAAGCTCTCGCTCTCCGCTAATACCGAGGGCGGGCATTGCGGCGTGCGCGTCGAGAATTGAAAGGCAGACGGGAGTGCCGACGGCAAGTCCCGAAAGGCTCGCGCCCCGCTCGTCAACGTAGCCTGCGATCTCTCCTACGGGACGAACATTTTGGGAAATTTTCGTGCCGACGATGCCGTCCATGCGGGAGTCAAGCTCGCAGAAAAAGGCGTTTGACGCATATCCCGTCTCGTCGTTCCATATCCCCTTGAAGCCCGCAAAGGACGTCGAGCGCGTGCTGCTGCCTGTTAAAAGTCGGGTGATAAGGTCGCCTGCCTCCGTAAACTCCGCCGTAGCCTCGTAAACGTCAGGCGCGTCGTTGAGAGTTTCAAGTATTTTCGGTATCATCCATTCAGAGGAGATCTTTCCGCCGTAGCCGACGAGCCACGGCTCGCCTCGTTTTTCAGCAAGAGCGGTTACGGCGTTCGCCTCTGCCTCTGCGGAGTGAGACTTCCAAAGCTTTACGTATGCGTGCGGCTTGCTTGAGAAGCGCTCGTCAAAGCACAAGGGCATTCCGTTTTCGTCTACGGGGAGTATCGTCGAGCCTGTGAAGTCAACTCCAACGCCCGCAATGTCCTCGGGATTAAGGGAAGCGGCAGAAAGACATTCGGTTATGGTAGATCTCATTGAGTTTATGTAGTCAAGGGGATGCTGTAAGGCGATTTTTGACTTCAGCGCAGAGCCGTCGAGAAAGATGTCGTCCATAACGCCGTGCTTGTATTCGCTGACAGCCTCGGCGACGGTCATTCCCATAAGCGCGTCCGCTATAACGCATCTGACGGACAGCGTGCCGAAATCTAACCCCATTACGTATCTTTTTTTCATTTTTGCGTCCTTATATATCTTTAGGTATTCCGTAGCAGTATTTGCCACCACAAACGGTTTCGGAGTAGCCGTTCGGAAGAACGATTTTTGCCTCTGTGCCGTCGGGGACGGTTATCTCAAAGCGGATGGAGTCTGCGGTATAGTACCAGTTGCTCTCAATTCTACCGCTTACGGTGTCGATGCCCGCGCGAACGAATCCGAGTTTTTTCGAAGGATTCGGAGCAATTACTACCTCACGGTATGCAGGCGCGATTACCTTTATACCCGCGATAACGCCGAACATCCAATCGGCTACTGCTCCGTAAGCGTAGTGGTTAAAGGAGTTCATGCTCGTGCTCCAGAAGCTTCCGTCCTCTTTGATTCCGTTCCAATGCTCCCAGATGGTCGTAGCGCCGTGATTTACGGAGTACAGCCAAGAGGGATTGTCCTCGTTGAAGAACAGCTTGTAAGCAACGTCAGCTCTGCCGTTGTCGGATAGAGCGTGGAGAATATAGGGCGTGCCGAGGAAGCCTGTTGACATCCTGCCGCCGAATTCGTCGATAAGATCAACGAGTTTTTTTGTGAGCGTGGGGCGCTCCTCTTCGGTGCAAAGCCCGAATTGAAGAATAAGCACGAGCGCCGTTTGTGTAACGCCGCGTCTTACTGTGTCGGAGCTACTCTTGCCCTCGGGGAGAATTTCCGTCAGAGGGAATTCTTCCTTTGGCATGCCGTTCTCCATGAAATATTCGCGGAAAGCCGCGACGACCTTCGCGTGCATATCGCGGTAATAGCTCATATCCTTGCCGAGAATCTCTCCGGCTTTTACGAGCAAGGAGGTGGAGTAAGCGAAAAAGGCGGTTGCAACGAGATCGTTTGCTGTAGCGCCTACGTAGGAGTCTGCGCCCGCGTCCATTGCGAGCCAGTCGCCGTAGTGGAAGCCTCCGAGCCAGAGATATTCCTCGGAGCCTGCGCCGTGCATATATTCAACCCAACGGCGCATAAGCTCGAAATTATCCTCAAGGATTTGTTTGTCGCCGTAAAGCTCGTAAAGCGTCCACGGCACGATGGTTGCCGCATCGCCCCAGCCGGCGGAAATTCTTGAAATGGGGGAGCAAGAGCCGTAGGTCTCGGGGCAGGTGCCCATAACTCTGCCGTCCTCGCCCTGCTCAAGGCGAAGGTCGGTGAGCCACTTTTGGAAGAAGCGGCGAACGTCGTAGTTTATAGCGGCGGCGCGGCAGAATACCTGCGTGTCACCCGTCCAACCAAGGCGCTCGTTTCTCTGCGGACAGTCGGTGGGAACGTCGAGATAGTTTGACTTCTGTCCCCATATAACGTTATGGTAAAGCTGATTTATCTTTTCGTTACCCGTCGTAAAATCGGCGGTGCGGGTCATTTGCGTGTGAACGGCAATGGCTCTGAAGCCGTTTAAATCAACTTCTCCCTCGGGGTATTCGTCAAGTCTGATATAGCGGAAGCCCTGGAAGGAGTATTCGGGCTTGTATAAGCGCTCCTCGCCGTCAAGCACGTACGTGATCACGTTTTTCGCCTTTCGGTAGTTTGCGTTGTAGAAATTTCCTTCGCTGTCAAGTACCTCGGCGTGCGTAAAAGAAACGCGCTCGCCGCGCTTTCCCTTGATGCGGAGCGTTACGTAGCCCGTCATGTTCTGACCGAAGTCGATGACCTTTTCTCCCTTTGGCGTAACTACGTAAGCAATAGGCGCGAGGGACTCCTGCTCCATTATCGGCGCACCGTTGTCGGGAACGGCAGTAAAGGGAGCGTCCTCAATTACGGCATTGCCGAGTATCTCTATAGGTGCAGTTTTGTCAAGCGTTTCACCATCGTATATATCGGCAAAGGTTACCTCACTCGTGCTTACGGTAAAGCCCTCGTCGGCAACGAAAATCTCACTCGTGCCGTCGGTATAGCACACCTCAAGCTCGCCTGCGGCAAGCACGTAAGGGTAGTAAAGCTTTTTTCTGCCGGAGAAGCCCATGTGACCGACTGCCCAACCGGGGGCAACGGTGATAGACACGGTGTTTTTATCGGTTATAAGCTCGGTAACGTCATAGGATTGAAACATAACGCGGTTGTTGTAGCTCGTGTATCCCGGGGTAAGCACGCGGTTGCCAACGCGCTTGCCGTTTACCGTCGCGGTATAAACGCCTATCGAGGTCGCGCAGAGAGTTGCGCGAAGCACTTTCTTATTGACGCAAAAGATACCCGAAAAGGTTATAGCCGCAGAGCCCGTTTCTACGGGGGATTTGAGCCAGATTGCTTTTTTCATATTGCACCTCTTTGCTGTATGAAATAATAAAATTTTTATAAATAAATTATACCAACAAGGCAGGTAAAAGTCAAGGAGAATTTTGCATATTTTCCATTGTTTTATTTAGGTAACGGACGGTTTTGCATAAACATAATTTTATTTTTATCGGCGCTTCTCCTTTCCTTTAATAAATCAAGCCTTACAATAAAAAGGAAAGCCGTCGGTGCGCTCGACGGCTTTCCACATAGGAAATGCCAAAATATTTTTGTGTGAAGTTTTTTGCCACGCTTTTTTTCAAAAAAGCGTAAAAATTTACAAGGTTCATCTAATCCTTTGCACCCTCATATCGTTCTCACCGAACATATACATATATCCGTCGATATAAACGCCGCGCTTATAGTCGTTGACTCCGTCAAGCTTTACGTTTACAAGCTCGCGCAGCTCATAGCCGTCGAAATGAAGTAAAATATATCTGCTTTGACCATCACCTCTGTTGTAGACGGTAACGCCCATGCCGACGAGCTGCTCACCCCTGTTTATATAGTAGGATTTATAATCCGAGGAATTGTAGGTGCTCTCGGATTCGTACTTGCAGACGGAGCGTACGCCGTCACCGTCTTCCTCGTAAACCTCAATTTTTAGCGTATCGCTTGAAGCTCCGACGCCGATTCCGAGAAGGTAACCGTCCCCGAAATTTACGAGAGAGCTCGAAAATCCTTCGATAGTACCCGTGTCCTTAAAGGTAATATTCGAGAGATCGGAAAGGTCGAAGAAGAATACGGGGTCTTTGAGCTCTATCGAGGTGCAGACGTAAGCCGCCTCGCCGTCAAATCTCGCGGACTGTACGCTCTCGCCTGCGGGAGCAAAATCGCATACGCTCGCAATTATCCGACGCTCTTTGAAATCTATGCAGTAAAGACTTGCGTTAGTTCCGCGATTTACGTCAGAAACCATAACCGTTTCGGAAGTGCCGAAAACGACGTTCTCGTGCTTTACGAATTCATTTACGTCCGTTGTCGTAACTACGCGGAGAATACCCTCGTACTCGTCAAGACAGTAAAGTCGGAGGCCAAGCGGTCTTAGGAAGACAACACTTAGCTACAACTCCTTGGCACACAGAACGACATGGCTACG
>JAZQTY010000105.1:0-6207 GCA_045631025.1 Eubacteriales bacterium | reverse complement strand
GCTCATAAGGAAGATATGAAAACTTTGTCATATGCTTATGCGAGCGAAGTATTCTGTCCTTATAATTTTGCGGTATCATTATCTCGTCTACGCGATCCTTTACTCTATCCGCAACAGAACAAGCTCCCGTCAGCTTTTCTTGAATATTATAGTTTGTGATTATTGCAATTCTTTTCATGGCATAAGCCTTTCGTTTTTTGTTTTATAATGCTGTGATATATTTTATCTGCTTATCGTCGACGGCAGGCTTTATACAAACGCGCTTTACAAAGCACGCAAGGTATTCCTTATTTCCGTCTCCGCCCTCTATCGGTGAGCGTATAAAGCCCGTACAGTCAAAGCCGTTCTCAAAAGCGCACTCTATAACTCTTTTTGCGGCAAGAAAACGGTATGCTGAATTGGTGACCACTCCGTTTTTGCCAAGAGCGCTCCGTCCAGCCTCAAACTGCGGCTTGATAAGGCTTACGAAAATTCCGTTTGGCTTTAAAACGGAAAAAATACCGTCTATAACGTACGTCTGCGAAATAAACGACAAGTCGGCAACTGCAATATCACAAAGCCCCTCCGTTATATTGGGATTGAGTTCTCTTGCATTAAAATGCTCGATGCTTCGTACCCTGCTGTCATCGAGAAGCGTCGGGTGAAGCTGTCCGATGCCGGCATCAATAGCAAAAACCTCTTTAGCACCTCTGTGCAATAGGCAGTCTGTAAAGCCACCGGTCGATGCGCCAACGTCTACAGCCTTCATTCGGTTTACGTTGATACGAAACGCATCGAGCGCCGCTTCAAGCTTCATACCGCCTCGGCTTACGTACTTAAACAGCTGCTCTATCTCTACCTCGTGAGCAATGCTCTCGTTCACGGGTACCGATGCTTTTTTTACGGTAATACCGTCTATCTTAACAGCACCCGCATCTATAAGATCCTGCGCCTTCTTGCGGCTTTCGGTGTGACCGAAGCTCGCCAGATACACGTCCGCTCTCATATCGTCGCTAAAGGTATATTCATAATAAACTTCATTATGATAGCAACCGCAAGACCGAGCGCCGCTCCGGCATATACCTGCGCGTGCGTATGTCCTACGAGCTCCTTAAGTCCCGCATTTATCTCGTTTGCATCCTCGGAAAAGAGCTTTTGAGTTATGCGCTTAAGAATTATATTCTGCTGTCCCGTCTGATATCTTACTCCGCTCGCATCGGTCATAACAATTCCCGCAAGAACGAACGTAACGGCAAATACCGCACTTCCGAGTCCCTCTTGAATACCCGTTGCCATACAAAGCGCCATTACGCTTGAAGAATGGGAGCTGGGCATACCACCGGTAGAGAAAAATATCTTGAGAAGATTTTTCTCCTTTTTATTGAAAAGCCCAATAATTACCTTGATTATTTGCGCCAAAAACCAAGAAATAAGCGCACTCAAAAAGACGTAATTGGTAAATAAATGTTTAAAATGTTCCCAAAGTACCACGTTAACCTCCAAAGCTAATAAAGCAATAATTATTTTTGTCTTTCAAGTAGATAGCATGCAAAATCCGTAAGAAGCTCCGAGCCCTCAAGCTCGCTTATCGCGCTTATCGCTCTTTGCGTAAGCTCTGCGGCAAACGCTCTTGCCTCGTCAACGGAATAAAACGTCAAAAACGTCGTTTTGTTGTGAGTTGCATCCGAGCCTACAGATTTACCCAGCTCTTCCTTGCTGGAAACAAAATCAAGAACGTCGTCTATGACCTGAAAAGCAAGTCCGACATTTCTTGCATACTCACAGAGCATCTGTGTTTTCTGCGAATGCGCGCCGTGTCCCGCCGCAAGACAGCCAAGTCTTACCGAGCACTCGATAAGCGCGCCGGTTTTATGAGAGTGAAGCTTTAACAAGGTCTCAAAATCAAGCGTTTCGGTCTCACCCGCAAGATCTATTATTTGACCGCCTATCATACCGCCGTCACCCGCAGCCTCGGATATGAAGCGTACCGCCTCAATTCGTTCTTCAGCCGACAAGCCGTCCGCGTTTGCCACCACGAAAAACGCCTTCGTTAAAAGCGCGTCTCCCGCAAGCAAAGCATTGGCATATCCGAACTCCTTATGGTTCGAGGGCTTTCCGCGACGGAAATCATCGTCGTCCATACAAGGAAGATCGTCGTGAATAAGCGAATAGGTGTGTATCATCTCAACGGCGCACGCAAGCGGCATTGATCTTTTTCTGTCACCGCCCAACAGCGCACAGCACTCGTTCACAAGAAACGGCCGTACTCTTTTTCCCCCGTCAAGCAAGGAATATCTTTGAGCATCAAGCACCAAGCCGTAATCGTCGTCCTCACCCGCAGATATCTCCACAAGCGCCGCTTCAGTCAGCCTTGCGTTTTCGGACATTGCCGTCGCAAGTCTTTCATAAGCATATTTTTCCATTTATTTATTCTCCTATACCCGATGCGTCAAACGGCTCGGCAACTATTTCTCCGTCCGCCGTCATTTTAAGCTCGTTTATTTTTCTTTGAGCTACCTCAAGCTTCGAGTTGCAATATCTAACAAGCGCGACACCCTCTTCGTAAAGCGCAAGAGAATCCTCAAGGCTTACGTTTTCGCGTGACATAAGCGCAACCACATCTTCAAGGCGCTTCATTGCCGTTTCAAGATCGTATTCTTTTATATTCTTAATGCTTTCCGACATTTTTTTCCTCCGTTTTGCTCTCAACGCGTGCAACAATGCTTCCGTCCTTGACGCGCACCGATATGCCGTCACCCGCACTCACATCACCAACAGAGCTTACAATTTTTCCGTTTTCATCAAGCGTCATGCTGTATCCTCGGTTTATTACCGCCAAAGGGTTTACCCCCTCAAGCTGTCCTACTGCCGACGCAAGCTTTAGTCTTTTTCTCTCAAGAACGCTTGACATATGCTTATCAAGCATCTCGCCCGCATTATTTATCCGCGCACTTGCATTTTCAAGGCGAGCCATCGGCGAGCACACGTCAAGCTTCAATGAAAAATCACTGATCCTCTTTTCGTAGCTTGCGAGTATACGTTCAACAGAGCCGTCAAGCTTGTCCTCCTTATCGGCAAGTCCCTGCATAAGAGAAAGTCTGTCAGGTACAGACGTTTCTGCCGCCGCCGACGGTGTGGGCGCACGTAGGTCTGCCGCATAGTCGCAAAGCGTAGTATCCGTTTCGTGTCCGACCGCCGAAATTATCGGCACGGGGCACGCCGCCACCGCTCTTACAAGCGACTCATCATTAAACGCAAACAAGTCCTCTGCCGAGCCACCTCCGCGACCTATGATTATAACGTCGCACTCACCCGCCGCAATAAGCAACTCAAGTGCCGCGCAAAGGCTTGCAGGGGCTTCCGCTCCTTGTACGAGTGCAGGACTTATCAAAAGCTCCGCCGTTGGAAATCTTCTTCCCGTAACGTTTATAATATCGCGTATTGCCGCGCCCGTTGGCGAGGTAACGACACCTATCCTTTTTGGATACGTCGGCAACGGTCTTTTTCTGTCGGATGCAAAAAGTCCTTCAGCTTCAAGCTTCGCCTTGAGAAGCAAGAACTGCCGATACATCTCGCCGATACCGTCGTCCGTCATAGCGCTGACGTAAATTTGGTATTTTCCCGTAGCCTCGTATACGGAGACCTTGCCGTAAAGAATGACCGTCATTCCGCTCTTGGGCGCAAAGGTCAGTCGATCGGCGGCGCTCCTGAACATTATAGCCGATATTTCCGAGCGCTCGTCCTTGAGTGTAAAATACAAATGCCCCGACGTGTGCCTCTTGAAATTCGATATTTCTCCGCGTATGGCAACGCTTGAGAGGAAATCGTCGTTGTCCATCATAAGCTTGATGTATCCGTTAAGCTGCGTTACGCTAATTGCCGCTCTGTCATTCATGCGCGCTTACCTCGGCTAAATAGCGCCGTCTGCAAAGCAACGCTATTCCCGCCGCATTATCTGCCGAAAATTCGGGAGCGCAAAAATGCGCGTCGCACGCCGCTGACAGCCGCTCTCTCATAATTTTATTTGACATAACGCCTCCCGCAAATACCGTGGGCATATCACCGCGAGAAGCCGTTATATCCTTACACATTTTCTCCAGCGTACGTCCGATAAAGTCAAACACGAACGCCGCTACCGCCGCCTTGTCTTCCGCTTTTTCGTAAAGCCTTGCGGCAATATTTTCAACTCCCGACAAGCTGCACACTCCGTCCTTGACAGTAACTGGGTGAGCATACGGCTTGTCACTAAACTCTTTTGCAAGAGCTTCAAGCGCCGCGCCGCACGGAAAAGAAAGCCCCATCGCAACACCGACTCGGTCTATTGCCTGCCCTGCGTTAATATCCGCAGTATTTCCGACGAGCTCTACGTCAAAGCCGTTTTTCGTCGGACTTGCAATAACTGCCTCGGTAGTTCCACCCGAAACGTGAAAGGCGAGAAACCTTTTCTTTTCGAGCAAGCCAAGCTGTCCCGACGAATAAAGAGCTGCCATAATATGACCGCTTTGGTGAGAAAGCTCTATGACGGGGATAGACAGTGCAGCCGCGAATGCGTAAGCCGCGCTCTTTCCCGAGAGGAAGCAAGGCATATAGGAGTCCTCGACGTCTCTCGGACGCACGGACACGCCGACTGCCACGGGCGTATATTCCCCGAGCACGTCGCCAAGCTCCTTCATAAGCACGGGCAGATTGCGAACGTGCTCAAAAACCGCATCGGACTGTCTGATTCCTCTCTCCCCTGCCTTAACGGGCAAGGGCATCTTACGGTTCGCAACTATTTTGCCCTCTCCGTTCGAGACGGCGACCGAGGTCGTATAGTTGCTCGTATCAAAACCAATAAAGCAAGGCTTCATTTTGCTTCAAGCGCGTTTTTAACGGAATTGAGAATACCGTTTATGAACGGACGCGCCTTCTCGTCGTCAAATTTCTTTGCAAGCTCGACAGCCTCGTTTATTGAAACGCTGTAAGGAATTTCCTCATAAAGCATTTCGTAAACGCAAAGGCGGAGAATCGAACGCGACATCTTTGACATACGCTCCGTTTTCCAGCCCTTTGAATGCTCTCCGATAAGCGTATCTATCCGTTCGAGGTTGTCGTAAACCCCAAAATATCCTCTTGAGATATATTCGTCCGTAGGAATCTCTCTGTCCTCTACGGCAAGAGCAAAAATAGCGTTCACGTCCTCGTCTGCGTGAAACTCCGTTTCAAACAACAAGCCTGCCAAAATTTCTCTCGCTTCTTTTCTACTGATAATTGCCATAATGTCCTTTTCCGTAAAATACTTACGGCACCCTTTCGATTACTTAATTTCATGCACACGCGCGTATAAACGCGCATAAATATCCATATTACATATAATTATAAAACTAAACAGGAAAAATGTCAAGGTCAAGAATGAATATTTTAACAATTATTCATTTTTTTATTCACTTTTTTCTTCACTTTTTCTTTTTGCAAATATTTTTTTGCGCTGCCTCATAACGACATTTTTTTCAGCATACGTGTGGTAAAATAGTTACATAAATGTATCGGAGGTAAAAAATGGCTAAAAGCAGTTGCAAATTAAACGTAAGCTGTATAGACGGCATTCTGACGGCGAGTCTTTGCGGAGAGCTCGATCATCACGGTGCTGTTGCCGTTCGCACTCTTATCGACGGAGAAATACAGCGGCAAAATCCGCAAAAAACAGTACTTGACCTAACAGGTCTTGATTTTATGGATAGTTCAGGGCTTGGTCTTATCATGGGAAGATACGCGCTCATGCAACGCCTTGGCGGCGAGTTTGCCGTCAAAAACCCAAACGAGCGCGTTTTAAAAATATTCAAGCTCGCAGGACTTGAACGTATGGTCAAGGTAGAAGCAGAGAAAAAAAGAAAGGAGAAGGTAAAATGAGGCAAAAAGCTAACGTATTTAACACACCGACTCTCAATATTATCAGTATAAAGCTTCCCTCTTTATCCGTAAACGAATCAACTGCGCGTGCGGCAGTTGCGGCATTCTGCGCTCAAGCAGATCCGCTCGCAACGGAGATCGCAGATATAAAATGCGCGGTGTCCGAGGCTGTTACCAACTGCATCGTCCACGGATACCGCAACACGGTTGGAATAATCTACATAACCGTAAGGCTTTGTGAGGGTGGCATCGTTCGTATTGATATTCGTGATAAGGGTTGCGGAATAGAGGACGTAAAGCAGGCACGACAGCCTCTTTATACCACTGATGCGGAGAACG
>JAZQTY010000104.1:0-4722 GCA_045631025.1 Eubacteriales bacterium | reverse complement strand
CCTTCTATTATGATATCGTAATTATCCTGTATGTTCATTACTTTTCATTCCTTCCATTGTTTCATCAACAAAATGATATTCAAGAAAATTCCACGTAGCGAATAGAAAAAGGAGGTAAAACAACCGTTTTCGATAAACCTTTGATTTCATCAAACATATGCAGGTCGTCAACCGCTTTTACTTTTCCGCAATCGATCACTGCTCCGTTTACCGAAAGCTCGATGGTCTTTTCACATTCGCTGTCGTTTACAATAGCAAAAGCTTTGTTTTTATTTCCTTGCGCCGCCATAACGAAAAGGCCTTCTTCATTTGTTTGCGCTGCGCATTGTTCACCCATAGCATACATTTGTCCAAAAATGAAGAACGAATAATATGCTTTAAACACCCCGTGATCAAGAGGATTAAAGATGCCGCAATAATCAGATCTCTCCGCAGCATCGTAATACATACACATATCGGTGGGGGAATTTTGCATTGCGATCATCATAGCCAAAATATCTGCTGCATCACGGGCAGTACCACGATTTTTAACTCCCGTATTCCATTCGTTAAGGAATATCTCGCAATCTGTAAAGCCGTATGCATCAAGTCGCTCTCGCGCGTGTTGTGCATATATGGGATTTTTTTTGACACTCGCATAGCTATGCCACGAGAAGAAATCTATCACGCAGTCATTCTTTTGGGAATAATCTAAAAAGGCCTCGAAAAATTCAAGAAAATATTCCATCCTCGGCGATGAGTTTGCCGTTTGAATGAAAGTGTTTGTAAGAGCATAAAAGCCACACGAAGCATATCCGCCTATTTTCAAATGAGGAAATTTTTCTTTCAGATAGATCGATGCAACACGGTAAAGCTCAAAGAACTGTTCCTTAGTGCCCTTCCAACAAGGATTATCTTCTATGGTAGGCTCGTTGTCGGGTTCGTTCCATATTTCCCAATACTCAATATCCATATGAAAGCCGTTTGCCCAGCCTTCATTGTAGTGCATTATAATATGCTCGCAAACACGCGCCCATTTTGCAAAATCCTTGGGCGGATAGATATGGTATGCCTTAACGTTATGAAAATTTTCAATAGTAGTGCCAAGGCGGTAAAATGGCTTTATGCCCTTTTTAACCATTTCCGAAAGAAAAAGGTCTGTAAATGCAAAATCGTATGAAGCAGGATCGTTTTCATCTGCGTCGAAGTCAGGAAAAACCTCTTGAATATCAACAAGGTGGGAAACAGAAGAATAATATCCCGTATCGTGTAAGCGTGAATATGGAACGTTTGCTTCTACAAGGCGATCAAGTCCTCCATAAAAATCGAAGGGGACGCTTTGCGCATTATTTACCGCGTGCATACGCTTTACAGGTCCCACAGTGTGCTCAAAATCAATAGTAATATAATTCATAACTGTTTTATCCTCATACGTTTCCTATTTTAGATTTAAAAACCGATATATATACAAATCACCGCAGAAAAGGATCATATATCACAATCGGATATCTGGCGTACCTTTACTATCTTTTCGGGGACATAGGTTTCCGAAAGAGCTTGTGTTTTTCTTCTAAAATCAAACCTGGACAGCTCAAGTGCTTCCTCAACATCGGCATTTGAGAGCACAAACGAAAACTCAAAGGAATGTGGGCGAAGCTCATATTTTTCTTCAGGATCGGGGCCGCAGGAATTACTGCCAAGTCCACGCGTTCTATAATCAATATACAGATAGTTTGCGTCTTTTGAACGCACAAGCTCGTTTTTGTGAGTCGCATCTTCAAGATCCTCTATCGTAAAATCATGATATGAGAACGAAAACTCGTCCGAGCCTATTACCGATAATCTTCTGTCCTTATCCCCCTCAAATACTGCAAGGAAGGTGTTTCCTCGATTTCCTGTTTCCTGAGGATAGTCGTATAGCACGTTCATATCCTCTATGGGAAGCTTATAATGTCCGACAGGTGCGGCCGCCTTTGCATCGGGATAATTTTCTCTCAGACCACGACCAAACCACTCACATTCCTTAAAGCTCTTATCAAGCTTTAATGCAACGCCTATACGAGGAAGAGTTTCGGGAAGTGATCCGTACGGTGTTCCGTTTATCGATATAAGAATGTTTCCGTGCTCAAATATTTCGTAATCGACCCTGCACTCAAAGCCACCGTAAAGCGAATCAGCAGTCAGCGCTCCGCTTGCCTGAACGACAATCCTGTCAGAGCGTTCATCTACCGAAATGTCGTATAGGTTAAAGTATAATTTATCAATAAGCCTCTTAGTCCATTCCTTTATATGTCTTGGAAATAGCCCTTTTATACCGTCATTATCGGTGTGAGCTCGCCACAAATTAAGCTTTATGGGACAATCCAATATCGCCTTGCCGTTACGTTCAAGATGCGACAACATTCCCTTTGTAAATTCCGCTAAAAAGTCCTCGCCCCTTACCTTAAATATGTAATTCTCAACACTCGTTTCATATTTAAAGGGCTTTGCTTCAAAACTTTTTGCAGGCAAGATAACGCCAAGTGCAAACTGCTTTGTGTGAACCTTTCTACCGTTCTCATAAAAATGAACGTTCAGTGTATATCTTGCTCCTGCCTTGGGACTTGAAACTGTAATGTCAATATCCTCCGCAACAAAGCTATCGTGCGGCTGTACTTCAGGTATCTTTATATCCCGCTCTATAATAACCTCGCCGTCCTCGGATATGTCGTAAGAGGCGGTAAGATATGAAAGGGTAAGAAAATCATTGGTATTCTTTACAGTCACCTGTTTTCCGTCAAAGGTACAGTAAGCCGCAAATGATACCGCACCAAGCTCATACCACGCAGGCTTCGGCGTGCCATCTGACATACAATAGCCATCAAGTGTGAAATTACACCAATGGTAGTCGTCATCAAAATCTCCGCCATATTTGTAGTATGGCGTTCCATTCTCGTCCTCTGCGTAAAAGCCATGGCTTCGGAATTCCCATACAAAACCACCCGCCATTTTCTCATGCGTATAGTTGTAGTCCCAATAATCCTCAAGTGTTCCCGGGCTATTGCCCATAGCATGCGCATATTCTATCGCAAGCACAGGGTAACCCTCATCGGGCATCTCCTCTGCTACCGACATCGGATAATAGCCTATGCCTCGAAATCTCGTCTGCTCTCCAGGGTCCTGAACGCATATGCATTCGCGAGTAGGATCAAATTCGCGCATATGATCGACCATTTTTTCCAAGTTCTTCCCTCTTCCGCATTCATTACCCGTTGAACGAATAAATATACAGGTCTCGTTTTTATTGACCTGAAGCATTCTATCAACTCGGTCAAGGTAAGCATCGTACCACTCGTCCGATTTTGAAAGATATCCTTGATCGCCATTCGCCACGTGGGCGCCGTGCGTTTCGAGATCCGCCTCGTCCATAAGATAAAGACCTATCTCGGTTGCAATTTCATAGGTTGCAGGGTTGTTAGTATAATGGGAAAGTCTTATGGCATTAAGATTATTTGCCTTTATCATTCGCAGATCGTCCTCAATCTGCTGTACCGTGATCGCTCTGCCATTCTTGGCGTTATTTTCGTGTCGGTTTATTCCCTTGACGTAGATTGGCTTTTCATTTACAAGAAGCTTGTTATCTGAAACACGAACCTGCATAATTCCTACTCGCTTTGAATGTGTTTCAAACACCTCTCCGTCCTTTATAAGCTCTATGCACAGGTCATAGAGATTGGGCGTTTCTGCTGACCACAGTCGAGGCTCGCTCAACTCAAACGTATGATGTATCAGATCATTTGCTTTATATAAAACACTTTCTCCGCCAAGGCTTACTCTGACCTCATAATCACTCTTTACATTCAAGTACACGTCAATACTTATCGACGTATACGTCGTGCGGACACGGTAATCCCAAAGTGTGTCCTCGGAGCTTTCTATCAAATACACGTCTCTGAAAATTCCGCTTGCCAAAAGCATATCCTGATTTTCAAGATACGACGCATCGGAGTAGGTAAAGACCTTCACGGCAATAACATTCTCGCCCTTCTTTATAAGCGCGGACACGTCAAATTCCGAAGGAAGTCTGCTTCCCTTTGAAAATCCAACCATCTCTCCGTTCAGATACACGTAGAACGCATTGTCAACACCGCTGAAATGAAGTATAGTTTTGCCTGCGGGGGTGTCAACGTTAAAGCGTTTTCTATAATATCCTACGGGATTTTCTTTTTTTATGTACGGTGGCAAAAAGGGGAAAGAATATTTGACGTTAGGATATTCAGGCTTGCCGTAGCCTCTGAATTGCCACATTGAAGGAACGTCTATAATATCCCAACCCGAATCGTCAAGCGAAGGCTCAAAAAAGTCCTTTTTCGTATCCTCCTTCAAATAAAGGAAACGAAAGTCGCCGTTAAGTGAACGAATAAAGGACGACTCCTCCTTGTTTCGATAATACGTATTCTTTTTATGTGACGGTATCACCGTAGCTCTTGCAGGCAATCTGTTGATGTGCAAGATGGTTTGATCTTCTATATTGGGGTCGTAGCAAATAAGCTCCTGTTTGTTATACCTCATAGTCCTGTCCTCAAATTTTTATTGTGCTCTCACTAAAAGATAGCACTTTCCAAGTTTATTATATTTTAACACTATAATTGCATTTTGTCTATTGCAATATAACTCTATATTATGGTATAATGATACTATAATAAACAAAGGAGTCTTTATCATGCTCAGAGTTTTGACCGGACAAATAGAACAGTGTCTACC
>JAZQTY010000103.1:0-3220 GCA_045631025.1 Eubacteriales bacterium | reverse complement strand
CTCCCGTAAGTCCGTCAATATAAAAATCCGTTTTTGAGAGAGGATTTACCTTGAGGCGAGCAGAGGCAACGTCGTTTTCAAAGGGGAGAAGAAGCTTGTACAAAAGCTCGGTCTCCATGCCCTCGACTCCAAGAGTCCCCTCCGCGCTCGGAGCGCTTTTGCGCTTTTCCGTGCCCTTTATCTGCGGAATATAGAGCTGTATTAGTCTGTCCTTGGGAATGGCGGAGCAAATGTGGGAGCGAATGAGCTTTCCCGCACCGTCGCTGTCCGTAAGAACTATGACGGGGGATTTTTCTCCAAGCGTTCTAAAAAGAGCAAGCTTTTCGTTTTTCTTAAATATTCCAAATCCGTCGGTGGTAAGAACGGTCGCGTTGCATACGCAAAGCACGCGCAGGCGGTCGTATTTACCCTCAACGATTATCGGATAGGGAATATTCGGCTTTTCGTTTTTATTATCCATAGCTTATCTAAAAACGAAATACAGTATGACTAAAGCGCCAAGCGCGATTCTGTATATGCCGAACGGTGCAAAGCTGTGCTTCTTTACGAATTCCATAAGGAACTTAATGGCGATCATGGATACGCCGAACGCAACGGCGCAAGCGATACCGAGAATTATCCACGCAGAGGCTGGAACGCTTACGCCGCTCTCGCTTACGTAGTCGATAAAGCCGTAGCCCTTGATAAGGCTTGCGCCGGCCATGGCGGGGATACCCATAAAGAATGAAAATTCTGCCGCCGCGCTACGACCTATGCCAATAAGGCGAGAGCCGAGTATCGTCGAACCGGAGCGCGACGTGCCGGGAACTATGGAGATCGCCTGGAAGCAACCGATAAGCGCCGCTTGAGAGAGAGAAATATCCTCAACGTTATTTACACGCGCATCCTTGCCCTTGTGGATATGCTCAATTATTATAAATAGAATTCCGTAAACTATGAGCGCGGCGGAGACCACCTGCCAGTTATATATCCAGCCGTCTATGTCCTTGCCCGTTGCGATTTCTATTACCTTGTCGAGTACGACTCCCACTATTGCGGCGGGTATGCTCGCAACTACGACCTTTCCCCAAAGGAGCCAGGTCGATTTCTTTTGTGCCCCGTTCTTTTTCTTGGAGAATGGATTGAGCTTTCCGAAGAACGTGACAACGACTGCAAGTATCGCGCCAAGCTGAATGACTACCTCGAACATGCTGAAGTATTCAGAGGCAAACGTATCTCCGAGTGAGGGCGCGACGTTTAGCGGCAAAAATTCCTCGAGCAGTATGAGGTGTCCCGTAGAACTTACGGGAAGCCACTCGGTTATGCCCTCGAGTATGCCGTAAAGTATGGATTTTAGTATTTCTATTATCATGATGGCTCCTTTGCGATATTATTGCGCGTCGCCCGAACGCATTATGTCGCCGGGGGAGACGGAGAAGGGAACGCGAACAAAAAATTTCATTGACGGATGGGGAGCGGACGGAATCGGCTCGCCGTTCTCGGAATAAAGCTCGGTCACCGTAAACGGCTCGCCGTATTTGTTGGGGGAGATAAGCTCTGCAACGTCGCTTACGCTTACCTTGTTTCTCTGAATAAAGGGATACAGCCTGCCGTTCTCGTTCTCAAGTGTAAGACCTTCGGGCAAGGGTAATTCTCCGTCCTCAAGTGCCGTCGCAAAGTACGCCTTCTCACGGATATATCCCGTGGTGCTTGAGAGCTGCGGCGCGTCTGCGGGAAGATCGAGATAGTAGCCCGTGCAGTATTCGCGGTGCGAAACGCTTTCAAGCTCGCGCATAAGACGCGCGTCAAAGGCGTAAGAGGCGGGATCGCTCGCGTAGCGGTCCATAGCCATACGGTAGGCGTTCGTGACTACCGCGGTATAGTACGCGCTTTTCATTCTGCCCTCAATTTTGAAGGAGTCGATTCCCGAATTCATAAGCTCGGGGATCATTGATATCGTGCACATATCCTTTGAGGACATTATAAACGTGCCAAGCTCGGTCTCCTCAATGGGGAGCGGAACGTCGGGACGCTTTTCTTCAACTATGGTATAGCTCCAACGGCAGGGCTGCGTGCACGCGCCACGGTTTGCGTCTCTGCCTGTCAGATGGTGGGAGAGCATACAGCGACCGCTGTATGAGACGCACATAGAGCCGTGAATGAACGCCTCAAGCTCGATGCTTTGTGGGAGCTTATCGCGGATCTTGGATATTTCAGTAAGCGTCAGCTCGCGCGCAAGCACGAGGCGCGAGGCACCTAAAGAGACGTAGGCAAGGGCAGACTCTGCGCTTACGATGCCCGCTTGGGTGGAAATATGGATCTCGGCGTCGCCGAGCACGCGACGGATAAGAGCGATCACGCCGAGGTCCGCAACGATAAACGCGTCGATGCCTGCACCCTTGATTTCTTCAAGGAAGCATTCAAGAGCCGCGTATTCGTCGCCGTGAGGCATGGTATTGAGCGTGAGATATAACTTTTTGCCGCGAGCGTGAACGTACGCCGCCGCCTCGTAAAGCTCCTCTGCGGAAAAATTATCAGCTGCCGAGCGCATGCCGAAGCGCTTACCCGCAAGGTAGACTGCGTCCGCGCCGTAAAGTATCGCTGCCTTGAGCTTTTCAAAATTCCCCGCAGGAGATAGTAATTCTGCCATTTATAAATCCTTCTTAAATATAATATGTACTATATAATTTTAACATATATACCGATTAAAGTCAATAATAAAATAATGTTTTTAAGACCACTTGACAAACGGCGGTAATTGTGATATAATAAGCGGGCTGAAATAAGCAAGATGAAAAGAAATATGTTACAGTATGCATTGAACGGGATAGTTCGCCTTCGGCGAAGAAGCTCCGTAAATATGATGCACGCTGTTGCATCATATTTACGGAGGGATATCGAAGCGGTCATAACGAGGCGGTCTTGAAAATTTGCAGTCGCGAGTTTCTGCAAAGAGCCAAAAAGCCTTGCTACGCCTGATGTTTTCGTCCTTCCGACGAAGCAGAAAATTATTCCTTCTAAAACTTTTTCTAAAAAGTTCGAAAATCTAAAAACTTAATAGTCTTACACGGAGGGTTATCGAAGTGGTCATAACGAGGCGGTCTTGAAAACTTCCTTCGTCTGTTTATGTAATTTCTTGAAAACCCTTGATTTTATTGGGTTTTTCGCATCTTCGGATGCACTTTGCGAGAAGCGTTTCTCGCAGTTTTCTCGCAATTTTCCTTGACTTGGATTGCGATTT
>JAZQTY010000102.1:0-3817 GCA_045631025.1 Eubacteriales bacterium | reverse complement strand
CATAACCGCACCGGTACCATAGTTGCCCAAAACGAAGTCGCCAATGAACACGGGAACTTCTTTGCCGTTGACCGGGTTGATGGCATATACGCCCTTCAGGGGGCAGCCGGTCTTGGTTTTGGTGGCATCGGTACGGTCAATGTCGCTCTTCTTGGCTGCTTCAGCAATATATGCTTCCACATCCTCCCGGTTTTCGATGCGATCCATCAGAGTCTGCACGATCTTACCGTCGGGAGCAAGCACCATAAAGGTAATTCCGTATATGGTCTCGATACAGGTCGTGAAGATGGAGAACTCGCCGCCGCCAACGATATTGAATTTGACCTCAACGCCCGTCGATTTACCTATCCAGTTCTTCTGCATAAGCTTCGTGGATTCGGGCCAATCGATCTCCTCAAGTCCCTCGAGAAGCTCCTCTGCGAACGCAGGCTGGTTGATAACCCACTGCTTCATATTCTTTCTGACTACGGGGTAGCCGCCGCGCTCGGACTTTCCGTCGATAACCTCGTCGTTGGAAAGCACTGTGCCAAGCTCCTCGCACCAGTTTACGGGCATGTCGATGTATTGAGCGTAGCCGTCGAGATACAGCTGCTTGAATATCCACTGCGTCCACTTGTAAAATTCGGGGTCGCTCGTAGCAATCATCTTGCTCCAGTCGTAGTCAAAGCCGAGCTCCGTGAGCTGCTTTGAGAACGTTTTTATGTTAGCTTGCGTAAAGCCGTTAGGGTGGTTACCCGTGCTTACCGCATACTGCTCTGCGGGGAGTCCGAAGGAGTCGTAGCCCATGGGGTGAAGGACGTTATAGCCCTGCATTCTCTTCATTCTCGAAACGATGTCGGTTGCCGTATATCCCTCGGGGTGACCTGCGTGCAAGCCTACTCCTGACGGATACGGGAACATATCGAGAACGTAGTATTTGGGCTTTGAGAAATCCCATACGTCGGTCTTAAAGGTCTGGTTTTCTCTCCAGTACTCCTGCCACTTTTTTTCAATTTCGGTATGATTGTACTTCATTTTTATGTCCTCTTATATAAATTAGTCCTCGTAAAGCTTGTCGAGATTATAAAACTCTCTCGCCTCACGGCTGAATACGTGAACGATAACGTTACTGTAATCGAGCACGAGCCAAGAGTTATTATCTCTTCCCTCAACTCCGTAGGGCTTAACTCCGCGAAGCTCGAGCTTGTACTCAACCTCGCCCGCAAGCGCCTTTATCTGCGTGCTTGAGTTACCCGTGCAAAGCACGAAATACTCGGATATTACCGTCTTATCCTCAACGCGAATGACCTTTATGTCACGCCCCTTTTTGGAGTCAAGCACCTCGGCGATAGCCTCGGCAAGTGCCTTTGCGTCGCCCGCGTCAAGGGGAGCGAGCGCTTCGGTGTTCTGAATGTTGTCCATCTTAAATCCTCTATATTTAACTTATTTAATTTATCTTCAAGCAATATACATAACATTGTAATGCAAATTTACCGTTTTGTCAAGGGAATTTTGCTTTTTCGGGAAATATTCGCGTTTTTCATCACGTATTCTCCGAAATAAGGTCGTAAACGGAAACCGCAGAATATTCCGCCTTACTTCCGTAAATATCTATAAAGCTTTGATAATCCCCGTTCAAAAACTTCTCGTCGGCGTCAAATTCCCTTTTTCTGCCGAAGTAACTCGCCGTAACCTCGGCACACGACTCACGCGAGAGCACGTAATAGCTTGCCCCGCTTTTTTCGGCAACAGCCTCGCTGCCGGGGAGCGTCATCATAAGAATATTTCCCATAGGAAAATCCATGGCGCGCGCGCCTATCGAGATAATATCCGCCACCGACATATCCGTTTCCACTCCGTCTGCCGCAAGAGCGAGCCTTGCCGCAAGAGCAGGCGAATACTCGTCCGAAAGCTTTTTGAAAAATGCCGCCAAAAACAGCTTTTGCGCGTCTATTCTTCCAAGATCGCCGTCGGCGTATCCCGCGCGGTAGCGCACGAACTTCTGCGCCGCCTCGCCGTCGAGGTGATTCTTCCCTGCCTTTATGTCGATATAAAGCCCTTGGTACGGATCGTTATAGTACATATTTTTCGGAACGTCAACGTCAACGCCGCCAACTGCGTCTACAATCGCGCCGAGCGTATCAAGTCCGACACACACGTAATGGTGAATATCGATTCCCAGCGCTCCGCCCAAAAACTCTGCCGTCCCGTCCGCGCCGCCGAGCGATGAATACGCGCCGTTGAGCTTTTTATAGCTCGCCTCGGTAAAGCGCGCGTAGGTATCACGCGGTATCTGCGCAACGCTCACGCTCTCTGCTCCGAAATCAACTCGCAAAAGCATCATAACGTCGCAAAGTCCCGCGCTGTCGTCCATGCCAAGAAGCAAAATATTGTAAGCCTCGGCTCCCGTCGCATCCGTCACTCCGCTTCCGCCGTTTTTCCTGCTCGCTCTCGCGTTTGCCGTAAGCACGCACGTCCACGAAACCGTCGCCGCAAGTATAACCGAAACCGTTGCAATAACTAATCCTAATTTTTTCTTTTCCAACTCGTTAGCCTCCTACATACCGTCCGTTATTCGGTTTGGTATGTAGAAAGCACTCACGCCTTTTTAGCCATAAGCTCTCTTACGAGCGCGTTGCGAGCCGCAATCGAATCGCGGCTTATGGGAAGTCCCTCGTCAAGAAGTCCTCTTACCGTCATATCAAACGACGTAACGAGCGTTCTCGTAAGATGCTCGTCCTTTTCTTCCGCGGTCAAAGTGCGAACGTCCTTTGAATTAAAATACTCGCGAAGCCTCACGCAATCCGCAAACGTGCGCGACATATCGATATAGTCCGCAAGATATATTATCTTCTCCGCCGTCGTCATTCCCTCTCTGCCCGTGGTGTGCCAGCGAACGCAGGAAATGACCGTTTCGGTAGCAAATTCGGGATAAAGCTTGGGTATAAGCGCCGCCGCCGTGCGCGCGTGGAGCGTCTTTGGCGCGAATATCGCGTCTGCTTCAAGCTCTACGCCCTCGTCGCGGCAGATAGAAAGCTGTAATACGGTGGGATACTCCTTGGTTATATCGTGCAAAAGCGCCGCCGCGCGAAGCTCCGGTATAAGCTCGGGGGCGTAAAGCTCGCCAAGGCGTACCGCCATTTTCTCAACCTCTGCGGTATGAAAAAAGCGCTTTGCCGACATCCCCTTTGAAATATCCTCTCGGAGAGAATCAAGCATTTTTTCGGTAATCATAATCCTCTCCTTATAAGTAAAGTCCGTTCTCTCGTATAAACTCCGCGACTCGCGATGGCACGAGAGCCGATATATCCTTGCCCGCTCTCACCGCCTCGCGTATCTCCGTTGAGGAAAGCTCGACGGGCTCGGTGAGTATCTTGCGGAACATGACTCCGTACTTTTGATAGTATTCCGTAATTTTCGCAACTATTCTGTTACCTATAAGCGGATCATTCTCACGGCGCACGTAAACGGGATAGCACATCTTAAAAATATCCTCAAAGCGATACCACGTATCAAACGAGAGCACCATGTCCGTGCCGCAGAGCAAAAACAGGCGCGTGTTTTCGCGCTGGAGCTCCTTTAAGGTGTCGTAGGTGTAGCTTTTGCCCCCGCGAAGTATCTCGCAGTCGGAGATAACGATTCCGTCCACGCCCTCAAAAGCAAGCTCGCACATGCGAAGCCTGTATATCGGATCGTCGAACTCGTCTATCTGCTTGTGCGGCGGCAGATGCGCGGGGATTATAAACAAGTAATCCAGCTTCATCTGCTCCATAAAAGCCTTTGCCGCTCTTACGTGTCCGTTGTGAATGGGCGCGAACGTGCCGCCGTAAATGCCCAC
>JAZQTY010000101.1:0-12392 GCA_045631025.1 Eubacteriales bacterium | reverse complement strand
TGTAGGGGATACCGAAGGTAGAGGTGTAATAGTTATCGTTAGTCGTGTAGTAGCGAGTCTGATCGGCATCGTACTTCGGGAAGGTAATAGCGGTGTACGCAAATCCTGCCTCTGCGGCAAAATCGTCGATTACACCCATGGTTCCGGAATAGAACAGAGTTCTCTCGTCAATGAAAGCGTCGGTGGGAAGCTCGTAATTCTGCTTCCAAAGCTTCGCCTCACTTCCGGTAAAGCCTGCCCAGTTATGTACGTCGAACATAGCCTTGATCTTATCCAAGCCGTTAAGAGAACGGTCCTCGACGATCTTTGCGCCGTAGTCTCCGCTCGAAGTCTCAAGATCAACGAAGCTGTTGCCGAGCGCCGTGTAGAACGCGGTTACGCACTCGTCGCCGCCGCCTGCAATACCGAAGTTATCGATATTCTGAACCTTGCCGTCGCCGTTCGTATCGCCGCTTTCTGCAACCTTTGTGATCAGCTGCTGCATCTTTTCAATAGTCCAAGTACCTGCTCTTACTTCTGCTATGACATCTACGTCAAGATTAAGATCGGTCGCCATATCTCTGTTGATATACAGCGTAGCGGTTCTCGCCTTATCGGTCAGAGAGTAGCTGCTGGACATGTGGTAAAGTCTGTCGGATATCTTCATGGATTCGATGGTTACGGGATTATACCACTCATTCTCAAGGTTAACGTAGTCAACCAAGGTAATATCCTTCATAAAGCCTCTCTGGATAGCGCTTGACATTTCATCGCGGAGAAGGAACGCAAGATCGTAGCTTCTGGTATCTGCCATGAAATCCTTTTCGATAGCGTCAAAGTTATCGTCGCTGTCCCCTGCTACGTCGTATATTTCAACGTTGCAGTATTCCTGAACGGTAATATTACGCTCGTATATTTTTTGAGAAAGCTTATCTGCGCCCATCTCTCCGACTATCTCGAAGTTAGGCTGAATCTCGTTGTGAGTAGTGAGAATTCTAAAAGGTCTTCCGCCCCAATCAAGGTGAACGACGGGCTCATTTTCGCCCTGCTCGCCGGTTACGGCACTCGTTTCGCTTCCCTCCGTGCCGGTAATGCTACAAGAAAAGAAGGTAACGGATACTGCAAGGAGAGCCAATATTAAGGATAATATTCTTAATACGTTCTTTTTCATTTTAGTCCTCTTTCTTTTTTGCGCGCTTTATTGCAAAACCCGTAGCGCATACTGCCACGAGAGCAGCGCCTGCAAATCCAATGCTGCCTCCGCATCCGCCTTCAGCAACGGCTTCGGTCTCTGCTTCCGTCTCGGGAGCCTCGGTTACAGCCGTGGGAGGTGCGAAATCATCGGGATTGGGAACGTTCTGATTGTTCTGATTGTTCTCGTTGTTCTCGACGTTTTCGTTGTTCTCGCCCTCGTTTTCATTGTTCTCACCCTCGCCCTCGTTCTCAACGGGAGGAGTAGGCTCGCTCTTTTCAACGAGGTCTATACCCTTGCGAATAACGAAGTCACTAACCGTAGACATAACGGGGTATCCTACCTCGTCAACCATATAGTCGTCCTCGAAGCGTGCTAAACCGACGTAGAGGCACTCCCAGCCGTCTGCCATAGGTGCGCCGGGATTGGGCTCCCACTCAAACCAGTACGCGTCAGACTCGTCAAGCTCTCTTATGAGTCTGTACGTGCCTGCCTCTTCCTTAACGTAAAGCTTATAAACCGTGGGCAAATATACCATGTATCCACCCAAGTTTTCTTCAAGCTCGGTTCCGAAGCTAAGCTCGATAAGATAGCTCTGTTCAGCCGCGCCCGTTCCCTCGTAGATCTCCTTTTTGCCTATCATCTGGTAGTTGGAGTACTCACCGATGGAAGTCGTATTTTCAGCGGGGTTAATAACGAAGCCCGCGCCGCAATCCAAATAGATTCCTACGGGAGCCTCGGAATTAAGCGTAAACTCAATGGTAAGAGAAGTACCTTTTACGGGAAGCTCGGTAAGCTGTGTCCAGAATTTAGCGCGTCCCTCAGTCTTTTCAGCCGCTTCTGTCGCGTCGGTATACTTCAAATTCTCGGTGGTGTGTCCGAAAGTTACCGAGCTGCCGTCAGCAGAAACCTCAGCACCGGTCTTATACCAATAACCCTTCGCATGTCCGTCCACGAACGCACGGGCTGAATTTGTGGAATTAAAATCTACGTGGTAAAGAACGTCTCCGTCGTTAGCAAGCTCATAGAGATTAAAATCTCCCACCTCTGCGCTTGCAACGATTACCATAGCGGACATAATCATAACAAGAGCTAATGCCAAACATAAAAATTTTTTCATAGTTTTTTCTCCTTTGTATTATATTTTATTTTTTTAAAAATAGCGTGGCATATTTCGCTATTTCAAAACAATTATAATCGAGCTCAACGGGAGTCATAAGATTATCACCGTCAATCTTATATACCGTATAGCCCTCACCGAGATTAGTCGTCACCGTCGTCGTCTCTCCGATATTGGTGATCAAAATTCCGTTTTCCTCTCCGTTGGTCGCGGCAAGCGCGTAAAGCCCGTTGCCCTCGCCCTCAACGCTTATCTCGTCGCCGAGTCGGTAAAGCTCGCCGAACGCCGAGAAGGAATAATAAGTACAGAACGGCGTTGCCGTAAGCGGATTAAACAGCCCCGCGTACATATTCGTATGGAATCTCGCGTCGTAATAGCACATCATCGTGACCTTCGTGCGCTGCATAGCGATCATCATCGCCGCCGCGTCCGCTGACGCCTGCGACGTGCCCTTCGACTCACGGCTTTTAACCGTATTCCACTCGTTAATGTGTATCTCTATATCGTCAATACCCGCCTCTGCGAAAAGCTCCTCGCAGTATTCCTCTACTTGCTCCGTCTGATATACGGGCAAATAGCTGTGGTGTGAGAAGAAATCAAACGGAACGTTGTCCTTCTTGACTCTATCGAGAAATCCCTTGAAAAACTCAAGATGATATTGCTCTCTTATCTCCCAAGGCTTGACCTCGTGCGGCTTCGAGTACTTTTCGTGGTATCTCATAAATCCAAGGTAAAGTCCACGGCAGCCGTATCCGCCTATCTTGATCGAGTCGCCGAAGCATTTTTTCAAATGCGTTGCGGTTATTGCGTAGAGGTCGTAGAACTGCTCCTTCGTTCCTCTCCACATATCGCTCTCTTCAATAACAAAATCCGCATCGGGCTCGTTCCATACCTCCCAGTACTTAATACCGAAATGGTATCCGTTTGCCCAGCCCTCGTTATAGTGTCTTACGACGTGCTCGCAAATTCTCGCCCACTTATGAAAATCCTTTGGCGGAAAGATGCGGTATGCCTTAAGTCCGTGGCAGTTTTCAATAGTTACGCCCAAGCGGAAATACGGCTCTACGCCTTGCTCAATCAACGCCTCGAACAGCTTATCGGTAAATATGAAATCATAGGAATCGGGATCGTTCTCGTCGGCGTCAAAATCTCTGAAAAGATTGGGAATGTCAACGAACATATTTCCACCGAACGCGCCTCCAACGTCGTGCATACGCGAATAAGGGATGTTGGCTTCCTTTAAAAAGTGAAACATCTCCGACTCTATTTCATTTACGCCAATAGCAAAGGGGGGCTGCCCCACCGCGTGCATCGGCTTGATTTTTCCGCGCTTTTTTTCAAAATCAAACTGTAAATTCACAGATAACTCCTTTCCCATACGTCTTATACGTCTTATACGTCTTACGCTTTAAATGGATATTCCATCAAAAGCGACGGTTATCCTTGTACAAAATATATTCTATCACAACTCAAAACCACCGTAAACAAATAAAGGTAACATATATGTTAAAAAAAGCCCCTTTCGGCACAAATATGGTATAAAATGGTACAAAATCCTCCCCCAAAAATTGTGGATACTAAACATTTTTTATGCCCTTTTGAATGCTTATTTGCTATATAAAAGGTTATCGAAAGTAACGTTTTTTTACACTCCGAAAAGTCTTATTAAAGCAAAAAAAAACCCTCCGACTTGCCGATGCAAGTCGGAGGGGAAATTAAAGACTTATTACTTCCCTTTAAAAGGATTTAAAAGGAATATTTAATTAGTCCTCTTTTCTCTTGATTACGAGAGCCGCGCCCGATGCGAGTGCTATCATAGCAACGCCTGCGATGCCAATGCTTCCGCCGTATCCACCTGCAGCTGCCTCCGTCTCGGGAGCAGGAGCTGCTTCGGTGTTAGCTTCGGTGTTTGCGCCGTTATCGGGAGTCGTGTCGGTGTTGTTATTCTCACCGTTGTTCTCGTTGTTCTCGTTATTTTCGTTATTCTCGTTGTTTTCGTTGTTCTCGCCTTCGCCTTCTCCTTCGCCGCCGAGATCCTCTTCATCGTCACCGGGAGTGGGGATATCAAGCACGGGAACTGCGAGCTCGTGCTCGGAAACTGCAAGTCCCTTGTAGATGCTAACGTTGTAAACTTCCATGGTGAGGTACTGGTTGAAATCTACGTTATCACGTCCGAAGCGAATAACGTATTCCCAGTTATCATAACCCCAAGAGTGGCTATCGCTAATCTTTGCAGCCAAAGCGGGCTCGTCTTCCATCGAGAAGATAAGCTCCCAAGCGCCATCCTTAACGACGTAGATGTTATAAACGGTAATGTTGTACGCGAAACCAGCGGTATTGTCGGTGTTCAGATCTCCGTTGGGATGATCTCCGGTACCCTCGTCCTTGATCTCAATAGCATAGGTTTGAGTCAAAGCAGCGTCGCCGGTAGGTCCATCGTATTCAAACGTGAACTCGGTGCTTTCGAACTTTTCACTCTTGTTTACAATGTAGGAAACGGTGTTCTTACCGGGATTGAAGGAGAAGCCCGTTCTCCAGTCGGGATAGTAAGCTATTGCCTGGTTTTCATCCTCTGCGCGGAGGGTGAATACGGTGGTGTAGGAGCTCTGGTGCATTGTGAATCCACCACCGGGCAAACGTCCGCCGTATGCACTTGTTCTGCCGCTGCCACTGGTGTCGTTCTGGGGAACGTAAACAAAGGACATTCCGTCTTCAGCTACGCGAACGTCAGCGCCTGCCCAAGTAGCTCCAACACCGAAGTATTCCTTGTTGTTGAAGTCTACGTCAGCGATAAGCGCGCCGTCCTCAACTGCGCCGTAGTTTGCGGGGAGCGACACTTCGCCATTCTCTGCGAACGCCGCGATTGCCATGAAGGGCACGGTCATAAGAGCAACCAATGCCAATGCCAAAATTTTTTTCATTGTGTTTTTCATAAAAAACCTCCTTAAAATTTTATTGAAAAAAATTGGTTTACTGATTTTAGAATGGGTCTTCCGCCCAGTTATCAAGATTGTCGTTGCCGAATATAACGGAAAATATCATAATGTCCTTCGTGTCAACGGTAACGATTCTCATTTCGGGAGAAACATATTCTTTATTCATTTTCATTTTTCATTCCTCCTTATCCGTAATAAACTATCTTTGCCATAACCGGTAAGTGGTCTGCCGGGTATGACGTGTAATTAGCATCGTCATACTCGTTGTTTATTACCGAATATTCAACAGCCTGCATATTTTCATCAGTGTAAAGAACGTAATCAAATTTCCATGGATCACGCTTTTCGTGCCCACCGGATACAAGCGTTCCGCCCCAGTCGTATTTAACGGTTGCGCTCTGTTTGGACGTAACCAAGCCATCGTTGCTCGTAAGCTCGGCAATCGTCTGCGTACCGGGAGTAGCATTCATATCGCCCATAACTATCTGATTGGAATAGTCAGCTGACATATTGTCAAGCCATCTGCGCAGAAGTCTCGTCTGATAGTCACGAAGAAGCTCGTCGTCGGGGTATTTAGAGCCTGTACCATCTCCATAATGCAAATGAGTGTTTACGACGAGATACTGTACGCCGTTATCATCCTCCAAAACCACGTAACGGAAGAATCTGCCTATTTTGCCAAGGACGGAAAAATCCCAGTTTCCTTTAGAATCCAAGCTTAAATCCGCGCCTTTGGCGTCAATATCCGTATACTCCTTGGCAAGCTTTTTGTAGAACCCCGTGCCTTTGGTAACGAGCGTAAATTTATCGCTCTTGTAGTAGATTGCAAGATTCTCACTTCCGTTTCCGCCGGAATTGTAGCAAGAATAGCCTTTAAGAGCCGACAGGTAACTGTCCCAATCACTGTCGTCCTCTTGCAATCCGAGCACATCGGGATTGTACGTCGTGATAGTTTCTACAACCTTGGAAGGATCTCTGCCCTCCCAACCGTCATTATCGTCCTTGACCTCAATATTATAGGTCATCGCGGTCAGGGAACAAGTGTATTCACCTGTTCCCTTTGTTGAAAAAAATTCAAAAGGTTATCTCTCTTTTCGTATGGGCTGTATTTCTTTCCGTCAACCGTTTCTACCTCATACTGATACGTCAAGCCATTCTTAACAGTTCCGCGGACGTCGCTCAAGTCGTTGTATGCAGCCACAGCGATGTCGGCTACCGTTCTCGAATTGTTCTCCGAATCGTAATCGGAATAAATATATTCCACGTTTTCGCCGTCAACGACCTTTACGTAAAGAATTGCCGAGAACGCTCTCTCATAGTTTTCAGACTTAATATTCGTAATAGCGCAATTTATCTTATAATAATCGCCGTCCTCCAAAACTGTCAGCGCGTCGATTTCAAGATACTTAACGCCTTCTCTTTCGGAAGCGTCAAGCGCCTCTTTGGTAAACTCAACGTCGGTAAGATAATCGGTGGGAGTAATCAACATTCCCATAATAACGTTATCCTCGCCGTATTTTGCCTTAAAGGTGTCGATATAGCTCTTGTAGATAAGACCTGTAAAGCGAAGTCCCGTAGGCTCGTCTATACGAATAGACGCTCCGTTTATAAGATCTACCACGGAAGGAAGATTTCCGCTTCCCTTATAAACCTTAAGACCGCTAACGGTTACGGCTCCGTCCTGATTTCCAACGAGAGCGTTGCGGTGGAAGCGCAATACAAACTCGGGATCCTTATCACTCCAGTTCAGTGCAGTTGAAGGATCATTAACTAATTCATCGGGAGTGAGAGCGCGTACCAATACCCATTCACCGTCCTGCAATACCCAAAGATTGTATATTGCGCAGTCAAAATCACTCGTAGACGTTCCGTTATCGGATATCTGAATTGCATAGGTCTGCTTAAGAGCCTTCGTTCCGCCGTAGGTTCCCTCTACACCGGCAACAACTGCGTTGTTTTTGCCTTCGTTCGTACTCTTGTTAAATCTGTATGCATTCTGACCTGGAGTCAAAATAAAGCCGGAATTCCAGTCGGGATAAAATCCTATCTCTTGATTTGCGTCCGAAGCCTCCAGGGTAAAGACGACGGTATAAGAGTTCTTGAGCATAGGATATTTCGAGACGTTCAGATTGGTACCCCATACACCCGATTTGCCATCTTCTATTCTCATCTCAATCGTGTGCTTATTCAAGATAGTCTCTTCTATTCCGCCCCATCCGTCCCAGTCTTTTTGGGGAGTCCATATACCGCTCGTGCCGTTGAAGTCAGCATAATAGAGCAGCTCGCCGTCGTTAGCATCAGCATACGACGAGGGCATGGGCACGCTTATCTTTCCGGCAGTAACGCCAAGTCCCTTATAAACGTCAAGATCACTGATAGTTACGTACTTACCCTCTTGAGACTTATCCAAGCCGTTACGGTAGAAGCGAAGCACGTATTCGTAATTTTCTGCCGTCTCGGTATTCCACTTCAAGTTTTCTTCAATCGCAGCAGCTGCAGCTTCGTTATCGGGAGCGCTGAACTTATATATAAGAACCCACTCACCGTCTACCGCAACGTAAAGATTGTACTCGGTAATATCGTATTCGAAGTTGGCTACGTTGCCGTCGTTCTCGTTTCCGCTATCCATGATCTCGATAGCGTAGGTTTGCTTCAAGGACTTGTTTCCGTTGTAGCTTCCCTTTATCTCGTTTCCGTTTGCATCAACGAGAGTTTCGCCCAATTTACCAACGCCGTATCTAAAGCTGTCAGCACCCGGCTTCAAAATAAATCCGGTGTTCCAATCGGGATAAAAGCCTATTTCCTGATCCGCGTTTTCTGCCTCTACCGTAAATACCGCGGTGTAGGAGCTTTGAAGCATTCTATAAGTAGGATAATGCAGTTCAGCGCCCCAAACTGCGCCCTCCGTAAGGATCATGCCGTCCGCATCATAGGTACTGGGCACCAAGCGAATAGAACGTGTAGTCGCGTTATAGCGATTCTCGTTCATTCCCGCCCAACCTTTCTTGGGGCTCCACAATCCACCGTTATCGGATGTAAAATCTGCGCTTATGATGCGTTCAACGTGCTGGTCGTAAGCACCGGACGCGCTAACAAATCCTTCGCTTACCGAAAGTCCGGTATAAACGCACAAATCGCTAACCGTCATTCCCGCATTTTGAGTCGTATCCTGTCCGTTACGGAACAAACGAAGCACGAATTCGTAGTTGCTTGAATTCCACGTCAACGCATTTTTAACTGCACTTGCGTACTCGGAATTCTTAAGGCTGAACAGCTTAACCCATTCACCGTCTTGAACAACGTAGAGGTTATATTCGGTAATATTATACTCGAAATTCTCTTTTGTACCGTCGTTTTCATCGCCCTCGTCCTTGATCTCGATTGCGTAAGTCTGCTGCAGCGCCTGCGTTCCGGCGTAGCTTCCGGAAAAGATAGTGCTTCCGGCGGTTTCTTTACCGTATTTACCGTATCTGTAGCTATCCTGTCCGGGCTTCAAAATAAATCCGGTATTCCAGTCGGGGAAAAGACCGAGCTCTTGGTTTGCGTCGTCTGCTTCCAAGGTAAATACTACCGTATAAGCGCTCTGGAGCATACGGTAATCGGGGTACGGCAAATCATCACCCCAAACTGCGCCCTGCGTAACGACCTCGCCCTTCGAATCGTAAATGGTGGGTATCAACGTTATTGAGCTTCCGTCAGACGAAGGCTGCTTTTTCTTCATTCCTGCCCAGCTTTGTTCAGGCGTCCAAAAATCTTCGGTTCCCTTGAAATTAGCCTTATAGATAAGCTCACCCGTGGGGGGAGCAACCTTTCTGTTGGTAACTGCAAGACCGCTATAAACGTTACAGTTGCTGACTATCAGCGATTTTTTTACTTGAGACTCGTCAGTTCCGTTACGCCAGAAGCGAAGCACGTATTCATAGTCACCGCTTGACCAGTTCAACGCAGAGTCAGGGTTGCAAGTCAATTCACTGCCTGAAAGCGAATACAGAAGCGTCCACTTACCGTCAAGAATTACCCAAAGCTTATAAGCGGTAATCTTATAGTTGCTTTTGCCCGTTCCGCTATCCTCAACCTCTATAGCATAGGTCTGCTTCAAAGATTTCGTTCCGTCATACGTTCCTTCTATACCCGCGTAGGTAGTACCTGCTCTATCTCTGCCGAACCTGAAGCTATCCTGACCGGGCTTTACGATAAAGCCTGTTTTCCAATCAAGGAATAGACCTACCTCTTGGTTCGCATCTTCAGCCTCTACGGTAAATACCGTAGTATAAGCGCTTTTAGACATCACGTATTTTGAAGTATCTAAAGCGCCGCCCCAAACGGAGCCTTCAGATTTTTTATAAGTAAACTTCAAATCCATGGAGCGTCCGTCTTCGGAAATCTGGGGATCCATGCCTCCCCAACCACCTGTGGGAGCATCGGAATTCCATGCCCCGCCGCCGTTAAAGTTGATCTCGTCGATCAAATCTCCGACTTCCGCGCTTGTGGGCAAAATTATCATCGGCATTGCCATCATCAAGACCAACACAAGGCATAAAAGCTTCCTTGCAATCTTTTTCATATTTTTCTCCTTTCGGTATATAAATTATAATGATATTTTCGGAAAGTCACTTGACTTCGTTTATCTTTTTAAGCTCCTTGTTAATCATATTTTTGTTCTTAACAAGGTATATCTGCATGTTCTGATTCTTCTCGCGTATCATCGAACGAGGAATTCCTGCCGCCGTCGTGTCAAGCGCAATGCCCACGTCGGAAGTCTTTGAATCGTATATCAGGTCAACGAGCTTGGTGTCGCCCTCGTCGTCAAGATAGCGAAGCTTGAGCACGCTTTCATAGTAGAAAGGTACGAGCATCTGCTTACCAAGGCTTGCCATTACCTCGAACGCCGCACTCGTCTGATCGTACTTTGCGGTGTTCGTATTGGGAATTGCGTACAGAGTAACGATATTGTGAACGTAAGAGCGGTATTCCTTCTGCTCTACGTCGTATTTGGGATAAGGCAACGGAGCAAAGCCGTCGGTCATATCCGTAAAGTTTCTCGCGGTATAGAAGTAACCGATAGAGAACAGCATCTCTCCGTCAGCAAACTTCTCTACGACTACGAGAGAGTGCTTCTGGTTTGTAAGCGAGGTCGCTCCTACGTCGTTTCCGTAGTCGTCAGCGCCCTCAACGTGCAAAAGGTTATACAAGCGTCCCATGATATCTATCGACTGCTCGTTGCCCATCGTAAGGACTGCCTTGCCCTCGTTATCACGCTGAAGAACGGTTCCGCCTGCTCCCACGTACCAGCCGATTGAATTCGCGTCGGTACAAACGAAGCCGAATTGGTCGTTAATGCTTACCGTCTGGTCGGCATCCAAATCCTTATACATATTCTTGGAAAGCTTTGCTATCTCGTCGATAGTCCACTTTCCTTCAAGAACCGTCGTTCTCAAATTTACGTAAGCGTCGTCGCCGTAGTTTTCGGCAAGAAGCTTCTTGTTTACGAATATGGCAGCCGTGTTACTTACCATGTCTATGCCGACGTCACCCGCCATTACGTAGTTATGTCCGTTTATCTTCGCGGCGTCCATAAAGTCCTGCGCCCACCAGTCACCCGTAAAGTCGAGATACTTGGAGTCGTCAAGACTCTTGAACCAGCCCTCGAGGACGAGCGCCATTCCGTTCCACTGTACGAGCTGATACGAGTCAAACTCTGTGGACTCTGCCTGCAGGAGAGGACGGATATCCGTTGCCGCGTTGCTCGATTCCGAGCCGGTATCGATGAAGTTGATTTGAAGGTTCAGATAATCCTCTGCCTTTACGTTTCTCTTGTAGAGCTCGAGAGAAATAAAATCTCCGTCCTCCATAGAGCCGTTCATATCGTAGAAGTATTCGGCAGCGTTCGACGCAGTGGTAGTCTGCCAAATGTTGATCTCCTCTCCCTCAAACTTGACGCCCTTGACCTTGTCGCTGATCAAAAGTCCGTCGTCTGCCTCGGTGGTAACCTCCTCCTCGGTCTCGACTACGTCGCCTACGGTACAGGACACGATAATCGGACACAGCATCAAGAGTGCCAGCAAAAGCGCAATTACTTTTTTCATAAAAATCTCCTTGATTCCCATATTTTTTACATAATTTGGAGCACGCGCCGAATGCCGACACGTATCATGCTAACATTTTATCACACTTTTTAATATAATTCAACAAGCACAAGTGCCTAAAAATACCCTAAAAAGTTACTGTGCATGTAAAAAAACACGGTTGATTTTTGTGCTTTTTCACCATTCTCCCCTATTTTCAAGTATAACGCTATGCCGTGATTGCTTAACGGAGTATGTTATTTTGCCGCAAATATCAAAACCGCTATAAACACGAAAAAGTCAGCAGTTACGCCCCTCAAAGCGCATTCCGAAAAGGATTTTTTTGAGTAAAAATTCCTCAAATCACTTGACTTTTCATTTGAAATTTGATATAGTAGGCTTGATACCGTTTTGCGATAATACTTCACGCGGAAGTAAGAGAAGCTTTCGCGAAAAATATATAAAAAATTCAGCAATATCGCAGGTTAAGGTCGGGAGGATTTATGAAAACCGAAAGGAATATTCTTATTGCATTTATTCTTAATTTGTCATTTTCCGTTTTTGAATTCGTAGGGGGGATTTTCACGGGCAGCGTTGCTATCGTATCGGATGCCATCCACGACGTCGGAGACGCCATGAGCATCGGAATTGCCTTTTTTCTTGAAAAGAAAAGCAAGAAAAAGCCCGACGAAAAGCACACCTACGGATACGCAAGATACTCTGTTATCGGAAGCGTGATAACCACGCTTATTCTGTTGGTCGGCTCGATCATCGTCGTTTACAACGCCGTATTGAGAATAATAAATCCGACGCAGATAAATTACGACGGAATGATCGTTTTCGCGGTAGTCGGAGTGCTCGTAAATCTCGTGGCGGCGCTCGTCACCCGCGAGGGAGCTTCCATGAATCAAAAGGCGGTAAACCTTCATATGCTTGAGGACGTGCTTGGTTGGATAGTCGTTCTTATCGGTGCCGTAGTAATGAAATTTACAAACTTTTATATTATCGATCCGCTCATGTCTATCGGAGTCTCGGTGTTTATATTCATAAGCGCGATAAGGAATTTGAAGGAAGCGATCGACCTTTTTCTCGAAAAAACT